>JADLHV010000213.1 GCA_020848595.1 Bacteroidia bacterium | reverse complement strand
TTGTATAATATAGATGAATCCTTCCCTATTAACAATTTTTATAATAAAAAAATCCCTAGCTAATCATAGAGATAATATTGGGAAACAAGGAATGAATTGGGTCAAAATATAGATAGGAAATTAAAGGAAAACCTTGATATTTGTAATAATAAAAATCAATAAAGCAACATGTTATCACAAAGTATAATAGATAGAATAGATCGAATAACATCAGATTTCAAAATAAGTTTCGGACAATTAAACGAAGAACAGCTCAATTTTAAACCCAATTCTAAGATTTGGAGTATCAGTCAAAATATAGACCATTTGATTATAATCAACGAGTCATATTATCCAATTTTTGAGCAGATACAAGAAGGGAAATATTCAGCACCATTGCATTCAAAATTAGGATTTGCAGTCAATTTTTTCGGCAGAATAATATTACAATCCGTTCGACCAGATAGGAAACATAAGATAAAGACATTTCCAATTTGGGAGCCCAGTATTTCTATTGTAAGTGATTCATTAAATCATTTCATAGAACATCAAGAAAGTTTAAAGAACCAAATAAAAAACTTAGAGCAATATTTAGGTAAAAAGATTGCTATACATTCACCAGCGAATAAGAAAATAGTTTATACTATAGATAAAGCATTAGACATCATTTGTACCCATGAAGAGCGTCATTTAGTACAAGCTAATGAATTAAAAGAAGGATATTTATCTAAGCAAAATAGATAATTTACGATAATTCATCGTATTTATCCATTAATTTAATTAAAACTTCAAAATCTTTAGGATAAGGCGCTTCAATTTTAATAAATTGACCTGACAAATCAGAAAATTGAATAGAAAAGGCATGAAGAGCTACACGATTCATTAAAGGTTTAGAGACTTCATCGTGAGCGTAATTAACTTTTTTCTTAATTAGACTTAGTTCAGGCACTTTTCCTCCATAAAGTTCATCGCAAACGAGTGGAAGGTTTTGAGAAGCCGCATGCACCCTAATTTGGTGCAATCGACCTGTTTCTGGCATACAAGCTAGTAGAGAAAAGTGTTTATATTGTTTTAGAGTATTAAAAAAAGTACGAGAAGGTTTACCTTTTTTAGCAGAGATTTGGACTTTTCTTTTAGAATCGGTATAAAGAGGCAAGTCAACTTCAAGGTCAGATAGATTAACAGAAGCTTGGACGACAGCGTGGTATACTTTAGTAATTTGACGTTTTTCGAATTGCATAGCGATATGTCTATACGTTTCATTATCCTTAGCAATCAACATGACACCAGAAGTTTCTCTATCTAGACGATGACAGAGAGAATATTCTTCATTAACAGCTTTGCAGAGTTCAATAATACTTTGAGCATGGCTATCGAAACGTTCGTGCAGAGAAGCAATAAAAGGCGGTTTATTGATAGCAATAATATGTTCATCTTCGAAAATGACAATATCTTTAAATCGAATAGACGCCATTTTATTTCTTATTGAATTCGCTTAATTTCAATTGAGTTAAAACTTTTTTAGTTTGATTTGGGAAATCGCCATTCATCATCCAATCATAATAACCAAGATCTGTTTTAAAGACATCTGAGACTTTTTTACCTCTGTGTTTACCGAAGTTAAAGACGACTTCTTGTTTATCATTAAGAACGAGTCTACCAGCCAAATCTACTAAATTATTTTGGCCACTAAATTTATGTAAGAAATCGATATTAGGTTCGAGTTGTTGGTAATGGTCTAATTGCGATTGAATTATTTCCCAGGTAGCTTCCGTATCGGCTTTAGCGCTATGGGCATTACTAAGATCCTTATTACAATAGAATTTATAGGCGGCGCTAAGATTTCTAGGTTCTAGGAGATGGAAAATTTTCTGAGCGTCAATAAACTTTCTTTTCGACACTTCAAAATCGATACCAGCCCTATAAAATTCTTCCACCAGCATAGGAAAATCAAATTTATTACTATTAAAACCTGCGAAATCGCAATTAAGTAAAAAAGCATTTAAGTCAGGGGCAATTGATTCGAAACTAGGTTCATTTTTAACATCCTCATCGCTGATGCCATGGATAGCAGTAATTTCGGGAGGAATAGGAATTCCTGGATTAAATCTTTGGTAAAAGTCAGATCGAGAGCCATCAGCTTGGACCTTAATCATGAACAATTCGACAATACGGTCTTTAGCGGTATTAATACCAGTAGTTTCGAGGTCAAATATGACGAGAGGTTTATTTAAAACTAGTTTCATTGTATTATTTTAATAGATCAGGGCGACGTTCTTGAGTTCTTAATTCGGCTTGTTCGAGACGCCATTCTTCAATATTTTTAGTATGACCAGAGAGAAGAATATCTGGCACTTTAAGACCTCTAAAATCAGCTGGGCGGGTATAAACAGGCGGCGCGAGCAGACCATCTTGAAAGCTATCACTTAGAGCAGATTCTTCGTTACCAAGCACACCAGGAATAAGACGCACGATACTATCAGCGATAATAGCAGCGGCTAATTCGCCCCCAGTTAGCACAAAATCACCAATAGAAATTTCTTTAGTGACATATAATTTTCGGATACGTTCATCGATACCTTTATAGTGACCACAAAGGATAATAATATTTTCCTTTAGAGAGAAAGCATTAGCCAATTTTTGATTCCACACATCACCATCAGGAGTAGTATAGATAATATCATCATAATTTCGTTGAGCTTTAAGGTCATCGATAGCATTAGCGAGCGGTTCGCACATTAATACCATACCGGCACCACCACCAAATTGATAATCATCAATCTGTCCATATCGATTTAGAGCATAATCGCGAAGGTTTATCACATTAATATCTGCGAAACCCTTATCAATAGCCCTTTTAACCATAGAGTGCCCTAAAGGACTTTCAAGTAAAGCAGGTTGAACGGTAATAATATCTATTCTCATACTTTATAAATCGAGAATTCCATCAGGGAAAGTGGCATAAATAATTTTAGAATCATGATTAATTTCCGAAATTATATCTTCATGAAAAGGCAATAAAACATCTTTATATTGGCAACGAAATTCCAATAGAGTTTGGCCAGGCATATCGATAACATTAAGGATAGGGTATTCTAAACCAGAGATAGAATCATGTAAATTATAGCCAATAAAATTTGGCAAAGAGCTATCAACGACATCAATTAATTCGACGATAGGAAGCGATAAAAATTGAGTAACAGCATCTACGGAATCAAAATCTTTCAGTTTAAGAATCCCAGAATTTTTATTAAAAGATTCGATTCTAAAGGGTACGAATTTATCGTTAATAAGAAACAGAATAAAATCTTTTAAGTCGAAATCATTTTCATGAAATTCGACACGAAGATGACCAGAGTAGCCATGGGTTTTCAAAACAAAACCCACCTTAGAGGTGGGTTTTGAGTGAATATTATTAGCACCGAGATGCTTCATGACGATTAGGCTTCAGTGTTTTCAGATGGAGCCTCAGGAGCTACTGCATCAGAATTTTCAACAACATCAGCGGGAGCATCAGATTCTTCGACAACTGGAGCTTCTTCAACGACAGTATTTTTAGCTGCAATAGCGGCTGCTTTAGCGTCTTTGATTTTAGATTCAGCTTTAAATTTCTCAGCAGAAATTTCGGCTTTAGAAGCTGCGAGTTTATCGCGTTTGTTTTGAACTTTAGATTCTTTTTCCTCCATCCATTTTTGGAAACGGGCGTCCGCTTCTTCCATAGAGAAAGCACCTCTGTTGACACCACCATGCAGGTGATGTAACATCATAGCGCCTTTGTAAGATAAAATTGCTCTAACGGTATCGGTTGGAACCGCACCATTATCTAACCATTTCACTGCTTGTTTGAGGTCGATGTTAATAGTCGCTGGGTTGGTGTTAGGGTTGTAATCGCCAATCCTTTCGATAAATCTACCATCTCTCGGAGCACGTGAATCTGCCGCCACAATGTAGTAGTAGGCCTTTTTTTTGCGTCCATGACGCTGTAATCTTAATTTGGTTGCCATAAAAAATTAATAAACTACCGCAAGTTCTCCTTGTCTTGCGGGGTTGCAAAGGTAAATAAATATTTTGAAAAACAAAACGAGAAAAACAATGGAAATTAAACCAAGTATAAGCGAGCATTATGTATATTATAAATAATTATATCGTATATATACTATTTTATTAAATATTCAAATTGCGTATATTATTTTCAATAAAAGGCGAAGAAGAAGCCAAAGAAAATAAAGGAGAAGTATAATATCAGTATTTATCAACAACCTATAAAAAACGAAAGAGAAAATATTATTTTTGCCCGTTTAAGAGAGGATAGAAAATTGGAGAATTTCATAGTATCAGCGAGAAAATACAGGCCTTCGGTTTTTGATGATGTTGTAGGACAGCGTCATGTCACAGATACATTATTGAATGAAATCAATAGCAATCATCTTGCTCAATCCTTCTTATTTACAGGACCAAGAGGTGTTGGAAAAACAACATGTGCTAGGATCCTTGCTAAACTTATCAATCAAAAAGAAAATGACGATGCTAATCAGGATTATGCATTTAACATTTTCGAGATGGATGCAGCGAGCAATAATTCCGTTGAAGATATTAGAAATCTTAACGAGCAAGTTCGTATACCACCTCAGGTAGGCAATTATAAAGTTTATATAATAGATGAGGTACATATGTTATCATCATCGGCATTTAATGCTTTTTTGAAAACATTGGAAGAGCCTCCTAAATATGCTATCTTTATATTAGCGACTACAGAAAAACATAAAATTTTACCGACCATCCTCTCCCGTTGTCAGATATTTAACTTCAAGCGCATACAAGTTAAAGACATGGTAGAGCATTTGAAAAAAATAGCTATAAAGGAAAATATTCCAGCAGAAGAAGAAGCTCTACATTTAATAGCAGAAAAAGCAGATGGCGGTTTAAGAGATTGTTTATCGATGTTTGACCAAATGGTGAGCTATTGTAATGGAAATATTACTTATGCAAAAGCCATTGAGAATTTAAATATTTTAGATCGTGATTACTATTTTAATATTACTGCATCGATATTAACTCAAAATATAGCTGAAGTATTAAATTACTTTGATGAAATAGTCAATAAAGGATTTGATGGGCAATTATTATTAAATGGACTTAGTGAGCATTTTAGAAACTTAATGGTATGTAAGGATACGAGCACTGTTCATTTATTAGATGTTGGAGAGTTACATAAGTCGAAATATCAAGTACAATGTCAACAAACAGATCTTTCATTTTTATTAAATGCTTTAAATATTAACAATCAGTTTGATATAGAGTTTAGAAGCAGTAAAAATCCACGTTTGCACGTTGAATTAGCTTTAATGAAATTATGTCATATTAGAAGTTTGCTTAACAACGCCGTTACCTTAGAAGAGCTAAAAAAAAAAGTGATGACTTCATAAAGCGTCGATTATAAGAGAAGATAAAGAAGCCACCAGCAGAGCCCGTTCATGGGATAAAGAAACCAGAACTTGCCGATAAAAGTTTTGCACTTCCTAAAATTCCTAAGAAACACGAAATCAATATTCCTCCTATACAGCTTTCAATTGCTGAAATAATAGAGGAAACAGATCAATCTATTCAAGACAAGATTGAAGAATTGGCTATAGAGTCGATAGAGGAAAAGCCAAGAGAAGTACAACACATTCCAATTTTAACTATAGAATCTTTAGTTACAGCGAATTCACAGTTTGCTGAAAAACAAAAAGTTTCCTTAATTTCATTAATCAAGTTATTAGTTCCGAAGCTTGAGCAACATTTAGTTATAATTTCATTAACCAAACAACAAGAAGAGTTTATTGGTGAGTTAAAGATAGAATGGCAAGCCTTTTTAAGACAGTATTTCAATGATAAATCTATAGTGTTGCAGATACAAATCGACGAAACGGTAGAGACAAAGCGACAAGCCTATACTCCATCAGAACAGTTTCAAGAGATGTTAGACAGCAATGAAAATTTCAGAAAATTTGTACAGAAGTTTAAGTTGAAATTAAAGCAATAGTGCAGTTAAGAAGAAATTTCAGAAAGTATTTTAAAAAATACAAATGGGGAGAAAAATGATTAAAATGAGCAGAATATAAACTGTGGATTTGCGAAAAAGAAAGCTTGAAACTACTTGATAATACTGACATTTACTATATACACAATAAGAATAAATAGTAGGATAACTTTTAAAATAAATTACAAATAATCTAATTAAATTCGCCAATCATAAGCGATAAAAAAAGTGTCTATACGTGTAGAAAATCTAACAAAGACTTATAAGAAGCAGAACGCTATCGATCATATTTCTTTTGACATAAAAAGTGGGGAGATTGTGGGATTTTTAGGTCCAAATGGAGCAGGTAAAACCACAACGATGAAGATACTCACTTGTTATTTACCTCCAAGTGCGGGGAAAGCCTACGTTAACGGATTAGATGTTGAAGAGAACTCTATAGAAGTTCGTCGTCAAATAGGTTATTTACCAGAGCATAACCCGCTATATACAGACATGTATGTAAAAGAGTATTTACAATTTGTTGGTTCTGTATATAAGATAAAGAATAAACATTCGAGAGTAAAAGAGATGATATCCTTGACAGGGTTAGAAAGAGAACAAAATAAACAAATTGGTCAATTATCTAAAGGTTACCGTCAAAGAGTTGGTTTGGCTCAAGCTATGATACACGATCCATCTGTATTAATATTAGACGAACCAACGAGCGGATTAGACCCTAATCAGATTGCAGAGATACGTCATTTAATAATGAATATTGGTAGAGAAAAAACAGTATTATTATCGACCCATATCATGCAAGAAGTAGAAGCCATGTGTAGCAGAGTTATGATTATAAACAGAGGCGAAATAGTAGCCAATGGACAAACAGGAGAATTAAAGCATTTGTTTAGTGTAGGCAATACTCTTTTAGCAACCTTTAACAAGACAATATCAGGAGAATTCTTAGCATCATTAGAAGAACTTGGAGAAGTAAAAAGTATTACAGGAACAACTTATTCAATTAATTCTAGCAAGGAAGAGGACCAGTTAAAATCGGAAGTTTTCAATTTTGCGGTAAAGCATCAATTGATAATAACCGAGATGAAAATGGCAGAACATTCATTAGAAGAGATATTTAAAAACGTGACCAAGAGCAATGCTTAGCATATTACAAAAAGAAATCAGAAGTTTCCTAAGTTCATTAATAGCCATAATCGTTATAGTAGTATTTTTGGTTGCTAACGGATTATTTATATGGGTTTTTAAGGAAACAAATTTATTAGATCAGGGTTATGCCAACATAGACCCTTTATTTGAATTAGCGCCGATAATATTCATTTTTCTAATTTCAGCTATTACAATGCGATCATTTAGTGAAGAAAAGCGAAATGGTACATTTGAAACCTTAACGACCAAGCCAGTGACCGATATGTCGATTATACTTGGGAAGTATTTTGCTGGATTAATAATTGTTATTTTTTCAATATTACCTACTTTACTTTATTATTATACTGTACACACTTTAGCATTTCCGAAAGGCAATGTTGATACCGGCGCATTATGGGGAAGTTATTTAGGATTAGTGATGTTAAGTGCAGGATATGTTTCAATAGGATTATTTGCGAGTGTTATAACAGATAATCAAATAGTTTCGTTTATAGTGAGTATGTTTTTATGTTTCTTTTTTTATTCAGTATTTGAATATTTAAGTTCATTTGATTTCTTAAAGAACAGCGAATTTTATATCGAATGGTTAGGCATTAATCATCATTATAGAAACATCAGTAGAGGTATAGTAGACACTAGAGACATTGTTTATTTTATTAGCTTAATCGTATTTTTCATTTGGTTAACAAAAATCATATTCAACAGCAGAAAATGGTAAAGGAAAAGAAACAAAAACGCGGATTAAGACAACAGTCTTATATAGAATTGATTTTATTAATTGTAGTTATTGTGTTGAGTAATATCATGGCTTCGCAGTATTACAAGAAATTTGATTTAACTAAAGAGAAGCGATTCACATTATCGCCAAAGACAGAAGAAATAGTCAAGAAAATTGACGATAGAATGTATTTCAAAGTTTATTTAGAAGGTGATAATTTATCTTCAAAATTTAAGCGATTGAGAACAGCGACCTTAGATATGCTGCAGGAATTAAGGGAATTAAGCGGCAATAGAATTGATTTTGAATTTGTTGATGTATTTAAAGACAAGTCGGATGAAGAAAAGGCAGTAATTATAAAACAATTGAGCCAGAGAGGTGTGATGTATTACAACGACATGGAATTGGAGACTAATCAGCAGAAGAGAAATTTGATTTTACCGTCTGCAGAGGTTAGTTATGGAAGTAATAAAGAGTTTGTTGTAAATTTATTGAACACAGAAATGGGCAGTGCTGAGGAAACTGCTATTAATAAATCCATTGAAGATTTAGAATATAATATAGCCAATACGATAAGAAAATGTTTAATCAAGCAACCTAAGAAATTGGCATTTTTATGGGGACATGGCGAACCTGAAGAGGCTAATATGGATGAATTATTATCCTCTTTAAGTGAAAATTATAGCATTGATAGAGTATTTTTTAATTTAGGACATGAAAATTACCTCAGACAATTTTCATATTTAGCAGAAAAATACAAAGATTATGATTCGTTAGGAGCACAAATAGTTTTAAAATCTATTGATATGTTGAAGAACTATGATGGTGTAATAGTGATGAAACCAACGACACCATTAAGCAGTAATGAGGCATTTGTTTTAGATCAATATATCATGCGTGGAGGCAAAACAGTATGGATGATAGATCCTTTAATGGCCGAGCATGACAGTTTAAGGAAATATAGTAAATCGTATTTCCCCGATTACAATAATGAATATCTTCGTTCTATATTATTTAACTATGGTGTTAGATTAAATGGAAACTTACTTTTAGACAGAAGATGTAATGATATCGTTTTAAATGACCCTACCCGACCTGGTAAAATGCTACCATTTGCGTGGGTCTACTATCCAGTACATGTATTTAACGACACCGCACAAAATAAGCATCCTATAGTAAAGAATTTAGAAGCGGTATGGATGCGTTATGCGGGCACATTAAAACCTATAAGTCGTAAAGGATTAAATATTACTAATTTATTATTGAGCAGCGACCAAACAAAGTTGCAAGAAGCTCCAGCTTATGTAGATTTAAGCATAGTTGCAAACAATTATGACCCTAAGTATTTAAATTCTTTTAAGTCGGGCACACAAATTACTGGAATATTAATGGAAGGAGAATTCAAGTCATTTTTCAGACGCCCAGATAAGATATACGAAATTCCATTAACAGAATCTGTTCAGAATAATAGTATGATAGTCATATCTGATGGCGATATTGGATTAAATGATGTAAGACGGAGTACAGGTGAGATTTTTCCATTAGGATACGATAGAGAAACCAGGCGCAATTTTGCCAATAAAAAATTCTTATTAAACTGTTTTGATTATTTATTTGATGAGAGTGGCTTGATAGAAGTTCGTTCAAAAGAAATTAGTTTAAGATTATTAGACAAATCTAGAATAAACAGTCCACAACTTGAGGGAGAATGGATGAAAGAAAAGACGAAGTGGCAATTGATAAACACCTTAGTACCAGTATTAGTAGTCATACTATTTGGTGTATTTAATACCTTTTACAGAAGGTGGAAATATGCACGATAAAATACATACAGACGAGATAATAAAAATCCGAACTGTATAGAATACCAATCAAAATGCATTGGAATTGAACAAGTAATTTTGGCGATTTTCCTTAAATTGCAGTACGTTTGCAATTTATTATCTAAATTTTGACAACAAAAGAGGACAAATCTATGATAGCCGAGAGGCTTAATCGCATATCTGAATCGGAAACCATAGCAATGGCTAAATTAGGTAGAGCATTAAAAGCCGAAGGCAAAGATGTTATCAGTTTGAGTTTTGGCGAGCCTGATTTTTTCACTCCAGACCATATAAAAGAAGCAGCCATAGAAGCCATACAAAATAACTTTACTTTTTATACTCCAGTTGCAGGTATTCCCGATTTAAAAGAAGCCATAAAGAGCAAATTTGATAAAGAGAACGGATTACATTACGAGACCGATCAAATAGTGGTTAGTACTGGAGCAAAGAATTCCATCATGAATGCAGTTCTTTCGATTGTAAATCCTGGAGATGAAGTAATAATTCCAAAGCCATTTTGGGTGTCCTACGCCGATATGGTTCATTTAGCAGAAGGCAAAACCGTTTATTTAGAAACCAA
>JADLHV010000212.1 GCA_020848595.1 Bacteroidia bacterium | reverse complement strand
TACCAGGAATAACAGTTGGGCCTATTGATTTCCAATCACCTTGCGTTTTACAAGCGGCAGAACCAGGTCCGAGGCCAGGATAAGCGAGATTCCAAAAATCATCATCTTGTTTAATGCGGTTAAGCATATCTTGAAATTGCATTTCATAAACAGGAAAATTACCGACACTATCAATTAATCGCTCTGCTAGCCATTCCCAGCGTTTAAAAACCTTCCATCCGCTTCCTTTGTCAATATTTCTATTTTGCCAATAAGTATTAAAGGCCCTTTGAGTTTGGTAAAAATTGACAGAATTATCTTGCATCATATTAATCCAATAAGGATAATTAGCTGTATCGTTAATCGATTGAGCTTTTAGATTACATGCACATAAATAGAGAATCAAGAAACTTAGTAAGACTTTTCTCATAAACATACAAAGATAAAAAAATTTAAGAGTATATTTAAAAACTTAGTATATTGCAACCATGTTGATAAGCTTCAACGGAGTATTAACAGATGCTGATGATAAAATTTTCAGTTCAAAGAGCCGTATTTATAAATATGGAGATGGATTCTTTGAAAGCATTAAAGTTATTCATAAGAAGCCACAGCTTTTCGACTTACATTATCAAAGAATTTTAAGAGCTTCTACCCTATTTCATCTTCCTTTACAAGAGAAATGGACAAAGCAATTCTTTGAAGATCAGATTGAATTACTTTGTTTAAAAAATGGATGGGTTCATGCCCGTTGTAGATTGATATTCTACCGAGAAAGTGAAGGATTTTACGCCCCTGAGCGCAATAAATGTGGTTTTTTAATTGAAATGAGCGAATCTTTAGGGAATTACCCAATTAATGATAAAGGTTTGCGATTAGGTGAATATGGATTAATTTTAAAACCTTCTAATTTTTTAAGTTTTTTCAAACCATTATCAGCTATTCAATATGTACTAGCAGGCATTCACGCTTCTGAAAACGGTTATGATTCAGTCATTTTATATAATGAACAAGGCAATATTGCAGAAGCATACAATGCCAATATATTTTTAATTAACGGAGATGAAATAATAACCCCTGGATTAAACCAGTATTGTTTAGATGGTGTTATGCGTCATTTTATCATCGAAAAATTGAAACATCTTGGTTATATTATCAAGGAAGCCGAAGTTAGTGTAGACGATTTAATATATGCCGATGAAGTCTTTATTTCTAATGCTACTAGAGGAATTACATGGATAGAAAGCTTTGGTAATAAAAATTACGACTTCAAAATGACGTATAAATTACATGCTGAATTATTTGGAATTTAAACTTGCTGGTTTCTTTTCAAATATATGAATATCAAATCGATGAGCATCATCAGAAGGCTTTTCGGTTCCTTCAATAAATAATAACTCTTCAAATCTAGGATTATTAGTTAACCATTCTAAAGGCATATTCCCTTCCCTTTTTGCAGAAAATCCATCCCAAATTATAATAGTACTATCCCGACTCCAATCATTATTTTGATCAATAGACCAAATATAATAAGAAGACTTAACATCATAAGGATTTTTATTAAACTTACAATTGAAAAAAGGCGATTGATGAACGATACATCTATTTTCCAGTCCTTTAACTTTTAACCAATTACCAGCTTTAGTAAAATTAATTTGGGTTACATCCATTGGAATTGCTATAGCCTTTAATTTCCAAGGGAAAGGGAATTTTGTTTCTTTATAACCATTATACACAACCAATATTGTTATAAAAGTAAAAGATAAAATTCGGAAACGATGACCATTATTAATAAGAATCGTATTTATAGGATAATATGATATTATAGCAATGAAGGGTGCAATTAAAGCCATTGGACGGGTAAGTCCATGTGAACCTAAAATCCCTAAATAATATATGGCAGAATGAGCTAAGAAATACAAAACAAACGATGAAACAGCAAATACATAAATAGGAGACATTTTTTTCAATCGAAACCAATCAAAAACAATCCAAATAAAGCCAAGGATACCAATAGAGACTAGAATTAATCCAAACATTGGTCTTGCCAAATTAACAAAATAGAACAAGCTTCCATTACCAGGATCGAAAGTGCCGTTAATTTCGTGTTTCCAATAAGGATTTTCGGTGATTATCCAGAATGGTTTCGAAGTGATAAAGTAGCCAATAAAATTCATTACTAAGCTACCAATTAAGAGCCAAGGTAAATATTTAGATTTCTTTTCAAAAATTATAAGAATAAATACAGCACCTAAAAGAACAAAACCTTCAGTTCTAATAAACGGTAAAAAGCTTGCCAAAATTAAAGCAGATTTATGATTACTTTTAGACCACAACCAAATAAAAATGCCAATCATTAACAAGGCTAAAGGTTCTGTTAAACCAGAAATTGAATTCAGGAATAATTCAGGCATAAAAACAATAAAAGGGATAATCACCCAAGAATTTTTATACCCATAAGATTTTAATGCAAACGAAAAGAAAAGTGCTCCTAAAGTTATAGCAAAAATATTCATATAAACCAATTGGTCTATTTGACCTTGACAGAACCAAGCTGAGATAATAGTAAAAACGGGTTTATTCCATTGATCTAGAAATAGTTCAGGATATTGGGGTGCATATTTAGAAATCAGAAAATGTTGCCAAGAATCCATCCCACCT
>JADLHV010000211.1 GCA_020848595.1 Bacteroidia bacterium | reverse complement strand
GAATGGTTAATCCAGATTTATTAATAATCATTAAACCATCTTCATCCGTTACCGATTCGATAGAGATTAAATCACCAGTTTTATCAGTAATATTAAGAGTTTTGACACCTTTACCACCCCTACCAGTTATACGATATTCATCAACACCAGTTTCAGGGTCAACGATATAAGAGCGTTTACCGAAACCATTTTCAGAAACCACAAGAATAGTAGCATCTTTTAAGAAATCCTTATCAATGGTGAGCATACCGATTACTTCATCTTTATCCGATTCGAGTGTAATACCTTTAACACCAGAAGCATTTCTACCCATTGGTCTAACAAGGCCTTCATTAAAACGAATAGCTTTACCAGAGCGTTTAGCCATAATAATTTCGCAATTACCATTAGTTAATTTGGCAGACAACAATTCATCCCCTTCGCGAATTGTAATTGCATTAATACCATTAGTTCTTGGTCTAGAGTAAGCTTCGAGAGTAGTTTTCTTAATAATTCCCTTTTTAGTACAAAGGATAATATTGTGTTTATCTAGGTAATCGGCATCTTTAAGATTTTCGATATTTAGGTAAGCTCTAATTTTATCATCACTAGGGATAGCGATAAGATTTTGGATAGCCCTACCTTTAGTAGCTTTACCACCTTCAGGCAATTCATACACCTTCATCCAGAAACAGCGACCTTGTTCAGTAAAGAACAGCATATAATTATGCGTATTAGCAACAAAAAGGTGTTCAACGAAGTCAGTATCTCTATGAGAGACTCCCCTATTACCACGACCACCTCTATTTTGTTCTTTATATTCGGTAAGGATAGTTCTTTTGATATAACCCATATGAGAGATTGTGATAACAACTTTTTCATTAGGGATTAAGTCTTCTATATCAATTTCACCAGCACTATGTTCGATAAGCGTTCTACGATCATCGCCATATTTTTCTTTCATTTCAACCAATTCCTCTTTGATAATAGAATATCTTAAAGATTCATCGGCTAAAATTGATTCTAAGTAAGCGATTTGTTTCATAAGCTCATCAAATTCTTCTTTAATCTTTTGACGTTCGAGTCCAGTTAAACGCTGCAATCTAAGATCAAGAATTGCTTTAGCTTGAATATCACTTAGTCCAAATTTAGTTATAAGACCATCTTTAGCTTCATCAGGATTTTTAGAATTTCTAATAAGTGCAATAACTTCATCAAGATGATCGAGAGCGATTAATAAACCTTCTAAAATATGGGCGCGTTTTCGGGCTTCAGCGAGGTCGAATTTAGTTCTTCTAACGATTATTTCGTGGCGGTGTTCTACGAAGTGCTTAATAAGGTCTTTAAGGTTAAGCATTTCAGGTCGACCATTGACAAGAGCAATATTATTAACCGAGAACGAAGATTGGAGAGCGGTGTATTTAAATAATTGATTTAAGACCACATTAGCGATAGCATCTTTTCTCAATTCAAACACGAGTCTCATACCATCACGACCAGATTCATCACGAACAGCGACGATACCATCTACAACTTTTTCTTGAACCAATTCAACGGCACGAGTAATGATTTGATTAGGCATTACTTGGAAAGGCACTTCAGTAACGATAATCATTTCTTTACCATTACCCATAGTTTCGATTTCAGTTTTACCTCTCATGAGGATTCTACCTCTACCGGTTTCGAAAGCAGAGCGAATTCCATCCGTACCGTGAATAATACCACCAGTTGGGAAATCTGGGCCTTTGATGTGGTTCATCAATTCCGAGATTTCGATTTCATTATTATCGATATAAGCTATCGTAGCATTAACGGCTTCAGTAAGATTATGTGGAGCCATATTAGTGGCCATACCAACAGCAATACCAGACGCGCCATTAACGATTAGATTCGGGATTTTGGAAGGCAGAACGGTTGGTTCTTTTAAAGAATCATCAAAATTTGGTCTAAAATCGACAGTATCCTTTTCCAAATCATTAAGCATTTCTTCAGCAATTTTTTTCAATCTTGCTTCAGTATAACGCATTGCGGCGGCAGAGTCACCGTCGATAGAGCCAAAGTTACCTTGACCATCTACCATTGTATAACGCAAGCTCCAAGCTTGAGCCATACGCACCATTGTGTCGTAAACAGACGAGTCTCCATGAGGATGATACTTTCCAAGGACCTCTCCAACGATACGAGCTGATTTCTTATAAGGACGGTTTGGGGCCAATCCTAATTCAGTCATACCGTACAGGACACGTCTATGTACAGGTTTCAAACCATCTCTAACGTCGGGCAGAGCCCTACTTACAATAACCGACATAGAATAGTCGATGTAAGCCGTCTTCATTTCATCTTCAATGTTAATCGGAATAATCCGTTCAACGTTGTAATCATCAGGGTTTTGATCCATATTTTATTGCTTTCTAAAAACATTGCAAGATAGTCAAAAAAAAGCGGACAGTCGAATTTACATTCCACAATATACCAACAAAAAAAGTCCCGGTAAATTACCGGGACTTAATTATATAAATGTCTGATTATTTGTAGTTTGAACTTACATTTTCAAGACTTTAATTTTGCCAAGGCCAAGTCTTTCGAGTTGTTCTTTTACTAAAATATCGTCACCAACACAAATAATTACTAAATTATCGAGGCTAAGGTATTTTTTAGCTATTGCATTAACATCCTCTTTAGTCAATTTATTGATAGTTTCGGCACGTTGAGCATTGAAATTAGCATCTAAATCCCACAAGATGATTTGAGACAAGAAACCAAGTTTACTAAATGGACTTTCATAATCTAAAGCTTCACTACCTAAAAGAGCACGTTTAGTAAAATCTAATTCCTCGTCAGTGATACCATTTTCTATATAATTCTTAATTTCTTTAAAAATTTCAAGGAAAGAAGAGTCAGTAGCACTTCTTTTAACACCAGCGCTTACGATAAACAAACCTGGAATATCTTTACCACCAGAGCTAAATCTAGAGCTAATACCGTATGTCCAGCCTTTATCTTCTCTTAGATTAAGATTTAAGCGTGAATTGAAGGCACCACCTAAGGCAAAATTCATTATGGTTGCTTTATAGAAATCGCCATTAATATCGTAAGGAATAGTTCTATAACCGATAATGATATTAGATTGCGGGGCATTATCTTGGTTTACTAAATAAACTTGAGTTTTAGAAGCAGAAGGGTATTTATTATAAGTAGGGATAGATAAATTTTTATTTTCCCATTTTTTAAAGAAAGACAAGCCTTCAGTTACAGATTTTTCATCAATATCACCAACAACAGAAATTGTAGTAAGGTTAGGTGACATAAAATTATTCTTATAGAATTTCAGTTCATCAATAGTTAATTTATTTACGGCAGCCCATTCAGTTAAGTTACCAATACCGATTGGATTATCGTCGCCATAAAGCATTTCTCTAAACTTTTTATTTGCGAAAGTAGCAGGAGAATAAAGGTTATCATTTTCGATACCACCAAGCACTGCTTTTTTATTTAATTTGAAGTCTTTTTGATTGAACGCTGGATTAAAGAACATATCTTCTAATACAGCCATAGTTTGATTAAAAGAGTCTTTAAAGCAAGTAACAAAGCAATTAATACTTTGACCACCGCCATTAAAGCTAATCGAGCTACCCATATTTCTTAATTTATTTTCCAATTGAATACCGGTTCAGCTTAAGGTACCTTCATTCATCATGGCAGCAAGCATAGAAGCAGTTCCATTTTTAATTTTACCAGTTTCAAACAAGTGACCACCTCTAATATTGATACTAATATATACCATTGGAGTTTCTTTAGAAGAAGCACCAATAATTTTAAGACCATTATCAAATTTAGTTTTATAGAAATTAGGAACTGGAACAGGTTTAGCAGCAGGTACAGTAGGTTTTTTACTTCTATCGAAACCAGGCTCATCTACAGTAGGATTATATGCTAAGTTCATATAAGCAGACTTATCAGGAGTTTCGTTTTCGTATGGGTTAATACTTTCATACTTTTTAATTTTAGCATTAGGATTAGTAGCTAAAATTGGATCAGGGATAATATGAACACATGCATAGTTTTTACCTTTAATATAAGTTCTAAAAACACGCATTACATCTTCTTTAGTAACTTTTTGATATCTTTCGAAGTCTTTATCCAAAGTCATAGAACCACCGGTTAGCATTTCGTATTGAGTAAGAACAGAAGCTTTATTGCCTACAGTTTCAAGAACACCAAAATAACCAGAAGAAAGACTTTGTACGACACGTTTTAGATCGGCATCAGAGAAACCGTTAATTTCGAAAGAATCTAGAGCTCTTTGAAGTGTATTTCTCATTTCAACTTCCTTTAAACCACCTTGACTTTCAGGATAAGTAACTAAAATAAAATTAAATTCCCCAGACATTTCATAAGTAGCGTTGCTACACATAGCTTGATAAGAGTTTTCAGCATCAATAAAGTTTTTATATAAAACAGAATTTTTGCCATCACTTAAAAGATTAGCAAGCACATCAAGAGCAGCTTCATCTTTATGGAAAGTAGGAACAGTTGGGAAAGTGATAGAAGCAAGCGGTGCATATACTTTACTATATACTGTTGTTATTTTAGATTCTTCAATAACGATAGGTTTTTTAGGCAAAGCAGGCGGTTCGACACCACGTTTAATAGGACCAAAATATGTTTGAACCATTTTCATTGCTTCTTCAGGATTAACATCACCAGAAATAACAAGAATAGCATTATTAGGGCCATACCATTTTAAGAAGAAATTTCTTAGGTCATTAGAATCTGCAGCATTTAAGTCATCAACATAACCAATAGTTTGCCAGCTGTAAGGGTGACCATAAGGGTAAATAATTTGGTCTTGTACTTCACGGAGCATACCATAACCTTCGCCATATCTTTGGTCTTTTTCATTTTTTACGGTAGCACGTTGAGTTTCGAATTTCTTTTTAGTAAAAGCAGGTAATAAGAAACCCATTCTATCAGCTTCAAGCCAAAGAGCGGTAGCAAGCATATTACTAGGAACAGTTTCGAAATAATTAGTTCTATCGCGGTTAGTAGTACCGTTCATATCACCACCAGAACCTTGTACAATTTTAAAATGTTCTTCATCTGCTACGTTTTGGGAGCCTTGGAACATCATATGTTCAAAGAAGTGAGCAAAACCAGTTCTTCTCATAGTTTCCCTGTTAGAGCCGACGTGATACGTCACTTCAACATGGACAATAGGATCGCTATGATCTTCATTAATAATTACAGTTAGACCGTTTTCCAGGCGGTATTTAACATAGGGAATGACAAGTTTCCCTGGATTAGCATCGACCTTAACAATTGGTGTTAAGGCAGCTTGAGCCGAAGCAGATCTCGGGGCGAGAATCAAGCTTAATGCTGCTGATAAAAAGAACAATTTTTTCATTTATATAAATTTTGGAATAATATTTGTACGAAGTAAAGGACAAACGCAACCTTTTCAACAAAAATCTCGTCAAAATTAGTAAAATGTCGGACAAAAGAAAAAATTAAATTCGTGTTATAGATGCAGATTACACTCAAGCGTTTGAGAGCGTTGCTTCTGTTGGCTTCCTTGATTACAATTTTAGGATCCAATGCTCAAAACCAAACTAACAACTACGGAAAAGAATTCCGTTTCGCTTTTTTAGAAAATTATGGCACCTTTGAGAAGGTATCATTTGTTATTTCTTGTGAAAAGAAAAATTTCACATTAAGTATTTCATGTGGTTCATACAACACAGGTAACTTTATTGTATATAGCAAAGATACAGTAATAGACTATTTAAAAGCGGGCACACCAAGCGCCTCCGTATTCAGTCCGACAAGAGGCATATTAATTAACAGTTCGGAGCCAATAAGTTTACAGGCAATGAATAACAGCTTAAATAGTACAGACATTTCTGTAATATTACCAGTAGAGCGCGTTCCATATAATCCAATATATTTTATCAATACCTATAGAGGCGACGAATCGATTGGGAAAGCCAATAATAGTATTTTTTCAGTTTTAGCTATAGATGACAGTGTAGAATTGAACATCATGCCTACATGTAATTCGAAGGTTAATTTAGTTCAAGGTTTATTATATACAAGAATATTGCGAAAAGGTCAAGTTTATCAAGAACAGGCCATGGATAGTCAGACATTTGCAGGAACAAAAATTTGGAATTCAAAAGGATGCAAGAAATTTGTCGTTTTTGAAGGTGCAAAATGTTCATTTGTAGAGTATAACAATTCTACCTGTAAAGGATGTGATCATTTATACAATCAAACACAACCGGCACAATATTTAGGAAAATCGTTTACAACCATACCCTATTTCAGCAATCAAAATGGATATTTGTATCAAATTGTTGCGACAGAAAACAACACTCAGATAAGTATTAATGGTATTCCAACGTTAATAATGAATGAAGGGCAATCACATTTAGTTAACCAGAAAGTCAATTTAAGTGTATGCATTTCATCCGACAAGCCAATATCAGTTGTAGAATTGATGAAAAGTGGAGAATGCAATGGACAGAGTTCCAATTTAGGAAATCCAAGTATGATGAGTTTGATTCCAGACAATCAAATGACCACCCAAGCAGGATTCAGTTATCCCACAACATCAAATATTTCTTACAACCCCTCCTTCCCTGCCGAATATTTTATAGCAATAGTATCTAAGCAAGGCGAATTAGGTCAAATAAAGTTAAATGGGATTAAGT
>JADLHV010000210.1 GCA_020848595.1 Bacteroidia bacterium | reverse complement strand
CTACCTTGTTAAATTTATGGTCAGTAAAGCAGACTCAGTTTATTTACAAAATGGAATTACAAAAACGTATGATGGTAAATTTATTCCTGTAAATAATATAATTGCTTCCTTTAACATAAAAGCTGAAAAAAGAATTTTATTATGTGCACATTGGGATACACGACCATTTGCAGATCAGGATACTAAAAATCGTGATAAGCCCATTTTAGGGGCCAATGATGGTGCAAGTGGAGTTGGTATTCTTATGGAAATTGCAGCTCAACTGAAAAAGACTCCGGTGGATATTGGAGTAGATATCATATTCTTTGATGCAGAAGATTGGGGCGATAACTCTGGTCAAGTTGAAAATAGTTTTTGCTTAGGCTCTCAGTATTGGGGAAATAATCTTCATGTCAAAGGATATAAAGCCGATTTTGGTATTTTATTAGATATGGTCGGTGCACCTAATGCTTTATTCGGATTCGAAGGTTATAGTATGTCTATGGCCCCTAACTATTTGGCTAAAGTATGGAATGCCGCGGCTGAATTAGGATATGGTAGTTATTTTAAAAGCTTTCAAAGAGGATACGTCACTGATGATCATTTTTATGTAATGAAAGCTACTAAGATTCCTATGATAGATATTATTGATACAGATCTGTCTACAGATAGTCATTTTGGTAAATATTGGCATACTCATGATGATAATATGGATGCTATAGATAAGGCAACTTTAAGAGCCGTAGGGCATACTTTGATGTATGTTGTAAGGAATTACTAATTTCAATCGGCTTTTGATCTTTATTAAAGTTTCTAATTTCTTTAATTTAGATAGCCTAAATGAAAATTCAAATTTTGTAGTTTTTAAACAAGTCAAATTAATTGACTAATTGTATGATCTTATTGTATCCGAATTCAATTATTATTGTCTTAATCAGGAAAATCTAGCAGTCCACCTGTGTGAATGCATAAGACTTTATGATGCCGACTAATAGTGCCTTTAGCAATTAAATCATTTAAAGCCATTAGCATTTTACCGGTATAAACAGTATCAGTTTTAATTCCTGTTTGGTTATAGAATTCTCGAATAAACTGTATCAGTTCAGGGTCTGATTTGGCGTATTTGCCCCGATGGTATTCGTGCAGAACTTTATACTTTAGAGGGTCGTATTTCATTAGTTTTATATCGAGTTCAAAATTGTTTTTTAAAGCACTTATTCCATAAACATGTGTAGGCAATTTTCTTTCAGTTAAGCCACGAACCAATCCTTCGGCAGTAGTACCAGTGCCCATAGAAAGTAGAATAAAGTCGTAGGTTTTATTTAAGTCATCTAGTATTTCGGCACAACCTATTAAAGCTAGTGGATGGTCGCCTCCTTCTCCGATAAAATAAGTGTCAGCATCTTCACCAAAGTAACTATTAAAAAGAGCCATTTTGTCTTTATAATCTGTTCGATTTACGTGAATTAATTGCATGTCATTTTGAATGCATAAAGTTTCATAGTGGTTTGGTAAACGAACTTCATCACCTCTTACAAATCCAATAGTTTTAATTCCAAATTCACGACCAGCAAATGCAGTAGCAACCAGATGATTGCTATAAGCGCCACCAAATGTTACCAATTGTTTATAGTCTTTTTCTATAAGATGCTTAAGGATGTATTTTAGTTTACGCCATTTATTACCCGAAACTATAGGGTGAATCAAGTCGTCTCGTAATATGTCGAAAGGAAATCCATCACCTATAAGAGGAATAGAAATACAATCTACACGACTAGAATTGAATATCGACATACGCAACAAAATTAGTGAAGCCTATTCAATTTATTTCTATCTTTGCTCATCATGACAAATACTGTAGGATTAGCCTTGTCTGGAGGTGGTGTCAGGGGAGTAGCACATTTGGGCGTTATAAAGGCTTTGAATGAGTTAGAAATTAAGTTTTCGAGGATTTCGGGTACTAGTTCTGGTGCAATAGTGGGTGCGTTTATTTCGGCTGGTTATGCTCCAGAAGAGATACTTAAGATAGCTATTGAGAAGAAATTTTTCGGGTTTTCAAATTTATTGTTTGGAAAAGCAGGCTTGTTTGATATGAAAAATTTTGAAGCTGTTTACAAAACGTATTTTCCAGATAATAATATCGAAGATCTACCAATTCCTTTAACCATAGTTGCAACCGATATGGTGAATGAATCTATCAAGTATTTTGAAGAGGGAAATTTAAGTCAAGCGCTTATGGCATCTTCTTGTGTACCTCTTATTTTTCAACCAATTCAGTACGATGAAACCATATTAATGGATGGGGGTATTTTAAATAATTTTCCAATTGAACCTTTACAAGGTAGGGTCGATAAAATTATTGGGGTAACGGTTAATTCATTGAGTAAAAAATTGAATGAATTGCATATGAAAGATATGTTAGACAGAAGTTTTCATTTTACTTTAAATAAAGAGTTAATGACTAAAGCTGCTTTATGTGATGTGTTTATCGAACCGCCTGGAATGAGTCGTTTTGGAATGTTTGATATGGATGCATTTCAAGAAGTTTTTGATTATGGATATACTTATACCAAAAGTATAGAAGCCGATATTCTTTTGCATTTGAAATAAAATAATAGGAGGTTTTGAACGCATTCGTATTTAGAAATGTTTATTCTCGTAACTTGTTATTCATAGACAAAAAAGTAATATTGCAGTGCTTTTCTCAATAAACATATGATAATATATAATGTAACTTGTAATATTCCAGAAACCATTGAATCTGAATGGGTGCATTGGATGAAACATACTCATATCCCTGAAGTTATTGCTACAGAAAAATTTACAGGGTTTAAAATGCTGAAATTACTTACAGGAGTGGAAGATAATGAAGGCGTGAATTATGCCATTCAATATTATTGTAATTCTTTAAGTGATTTCGAATCTTATAATCAAGATTTCGCACCCGCATTAAAGCAAAAAACCTTTGAGCGCTATGGCGAGCAAGTCTTAGCGTTTAGGACTTTATTAGAGGAAGTTTAACGAACATTCTCTATAAATTCAATTAGTAAATTAAAAGAGTTATAAGTTGGCTCAGTTAATTTATTTCTATTATAAATTCTCTATAATATATTCTGTTATTTTTTGCATCAGATGCACCCTGTCACGCCCTAAAACATTATGTTTATGTCCAGGGTATACAAAGTAATCTAAATATGTATTATTGACATCAACCGCAGCCTTACAATACAATAAACTGTGTTGCCATAATACCACATCGTCATCACAACCATGAATCATAAGCAATTTATCTTGCAGGCTATTGACATAATTTATAAGATTCGAATTTTTATATCCTTCAGGATTTTCTTCTGGGGTATCCATATAGCGTTCGGTATACATTATTTCGTATAAACCCCAATCAATAACAGGACCACCAGCCACACCAACTTTAAAAACGCCAGGCTGTCTAGACATTAAAGTGGTAGTCATAAAGCCACCAAAACTCCAGCCATGAACACCAATTCTATTTGCGTCGACATAAGGCAAATTTTTCAAGTAATTAATGCCAGCCATTTGGTCATTCATTTCTAAAGTGCCTAATTGTCTGTGCACTGCACTTTCGAAACCATGTCCTCTATTAGCAGAGCCTCTACCATCAATAGTAAAAACGATATAGCCTTTTTGAGCCATTAATTGCATCCATAAATTACTTCCTCCCAACCAAGAGTTTGTAACTAGTTGAACATGTGGGCCACCATATACATAAACCACTACAGGGTATTTTTTAGTTTTGTCGAAACCTGGAGGCAAAATTAATCTAGAGTATAAAACATTGTTATCGTTTAAAATCGGGATTATAGAGGTTTCGCCTAACTTGTATTCTTCTAAAGGATTCGGAGCATTAAATAACATTTTTTGAGTTTCCCCTCTGCGATCCTTTAAAGTAATTTGTCGAGGTATAGTTAAACTATTTAAAGCATCTATGAAATACGAATAACTTGAATTAAACTGAGCAGCATGCGTTCCTGCTTCACTACTTAATTTTTTCATTTCACCATTATCAATATTTACTTTATAAATGTGACGTTCAATTGGACTTTCTTTAGTGCCTTCAAAATACACATATTCTCCTCTAGGGTCTACACCAATTAAACGGGTAACTACCCATTTCCCAGAAGTAAGTTGACGAATAAGTTTTCCTTTATTATTAAATAAATATAAGTGGTTGTAGCCATCTCGTTCACTTTGCCAGATAAATTTATTCGTTTCGTTGCTTAAGAATAAAAGATCATTTTGAGGTTCAACATATTTTTCATCGCGTTCTTCAAATAATGTTAAATCTAAAACGCCATTTTCTACATTGTATCGATTTAAAAAGCATTGATTTTGTCCACGATTTACTATAGCGATATAAATAAATTCTTCATCTGGTCCCCAAGTAATATTAGTTAAATATTGTTCTTTAGGTTCTCCAGTTTCCATATAAGTTGTTTTGCCAGTTTTTAAATCATAAATACCTAAAGTAACTGTATGGCTTTTAGCACCTGCAATGGGGTATTTAATGTTATTAATGCCTGCCGGACGTTGTCTATTGTCATATATTGCATAATCGGTTACCATCGACTCGTCCATGCGATAAAAAGCTAATTTATTGCCCGAAGGACTCCAAAATAATCCTTTATGTATTCCAAATTCACTGCGGTGAACGGTCTGTCCATAAACAATTCCTTTGCCGCCATCAGAAGTAATTTTGGTAACTTTTTCGTTAGTAGCAATATGGATATTGTCGTTTTCAATATACGCAAAATGAGCGTTCTTGCCATCTTTTTCAGTGTATTCGGCATTCTCCGATAAGCTAATTAAATTTCTAAAAGCCTTAGCCGATATATTGTAAATTAAATAAATATTGCCTTTTTGAATCAGTAAATTGTCATTATCAATCCATTCAAACACTGGAAATACTTTAAAAGAAAAGTCAGATTTATAAGCCATTATAGCTTTGTTAACGACATCTAAAGTATTGCTGCTATCCACTTTTCCAGATTCAGCTTCAACAATCATTAGTTTAGCGTCGATGCCAGTTTTTACATAAGCATATTTACTACCACCTGGTAGCCAGTTAATGCCAGCCAAAGTAAGTGGACGCAATGCTTTTTTAGTGTCTTTTTCTACCATTAATATGGCATCTTCCATACTTAAATATTTAGTGCCTTGGGCATTTAAACTAAAAGTATAGATGAAAATTAGAGATAGCGCAAATGCAATTTTTTTGAAATTCATGGTTTGCAAATTTGTCGTTTTTTATGTGAACTATCAAGATGGAATATTTTTTCTTTCTTTTTTACATGTTTATGTGGGTGGACTTAGTTTGGGGTGCCTTTTTTTTACTCGCAAGCTCGTGAGATCACTTCGTTAAGTTAAAAATAGGGTGAAATTTTTGATTTCGGATATTCGTACTCAACTATGTTTAGTGCACATTTCTTACAGCTTTCAACCACTCATGCCCTTTTTTTCTTTATTTGGGGATGAAAACTAAGTGCATTGTTAATTAAAAACTAATATTACATACCTGCTCATGCCGCAGGATTGGCATTT
>JADLHV010000209.1 GCA_020848595.1 Bacteroidia bacterium | reverse complement strand
TAAACAATTCTTTTCTACTCTGAATTTTACTTGTTTATGACTAGTGCCTCCCCAAACTATTGATGATAACTCAAATAATGACCCTATGGTGTCTACTACCGTCACATTTAATGCTGTATCATTCCCCAAATTTTCAAAATGTATCACATATTTAATGATGTCGTTTTGGGCTAATATCATACTGGGACTGGCAACTTTAATATTGGGATCAAATGCCGCTACAACTGTCTGGTTTATGCTGTCTGTATTGTTTTTAATATTATCATCTGTTGCGCTTATTTCTGCTCTTACTTGTACATTTTCTTCTAAATTAAAACTGTCTACCGAATACCTGCACTCAAATACATATCTCTTTATTGTGTTGGCTTCTAATTGAACATTCTTTAACCAATAATCTCTTTGAACTAATTCTGGATTGAATTGATTAAAGGTCTTTTTATCTACTCGATTGTCATGATGCATCTTCAATTGAAAATTTTGAACTTCAGTTCCCAAATTTGTTAATTCTACCTGATAAATAGTTATATAACCTTGCTTTACTCTATGACTTGTATTGCAGTAAATTTTTAATTGTACATCTTCAACTAATGCAGCATCCATAGGTAAATCTACTTGATAAATGCTGTCTTTTATGTCGCTAATTATTATATCACTCGAACTACTTATTCCTCTTGCGCTTGACCTTAATCGAATAGCACTCGATGGCGTAAATCTCATATTATAACGTCCTTTTCCATCACTGCTAGATATGGTTTTTGAATTACGCTCTTGTACAATTGAATTACTTATTATAGGTTCATTAATTTGATGAATTTTGTCTTTGTTTAAATCTTGAAAACAAATTCCTGTTACACGTGCATTAGGAATAAAATCAATTCTAACAATCTTTCTAAATGAGTCTGTATAGACACCTTCCTGTATAGTTGTGAAATTTCCACTTAAGTATAAGGCATTTATATTGGAGGTGAATTCAAGATTAATGTAATTATCCGCTATCTTAAATGTAGTTTTTAACCTAATCTCGTTGCCGTCAAAATAATAAATCTTTATACCCTCTGTCGGTGATTGAAATACGATATATAATAGATTGTCTATTTCCTGACTACCTAAATAGTTGGTCGCATAAAATGAATCAGTATTAGGAAACTGAAATGATTCCCATTGATTGTTTTTTTTCCAACTTAATTTGTTTACATAAACTAACTGGCTCGATGGAAATACAACTAAATTATGTTGAAATTGCCCTAATGCTGCTATATAAGGTTCTGGATAAGGTATTTCTGTAAATTTATTTTGTCTCCATATACCGAGTTTTCTTATGCTCTCTGTCCCGATTTCTATACTGTCTGGCTTAATCTTGTTTTTATTGTAAACATATAAACTGTCTGCTCCATAAAAAAATACATTGCTCGTTCCTGATAAGCCTTGAAATCCCATTTGTCCTATTTGTCCTATCGTTTTCCAATTGCCATCTTCATATAACATCATCCCATTATTCTTAATACCTGTCGTGCTATCAAAATTTCCAGTTATAAGATAATTCTGCCCATAAAAATGTATCGAATTCACTTCAAAATAGTCTGGATATACCTGAAATATTGAAGTTCCAGCCGATTTCCAATTTCCATCATATAGTAATATCCCCGCTCCTAAATTATTTTGTGATGAATCAAAACTGCCACAGATGTATACAGTGTTGTTATAATATTTTATACCTAATATGCGCGGTGCGTCGATAGTGTTTAAACTGTATAATTTAATAGGAGAGGTGTTTAACCATGATATACCATCAAAAATCTTTAATCGTATTTGCGTAAACTCTTTTCCGAAATTAAATCCACTGCTGACTGTATCGTAATGTATCGCAGATATTTGTCCTTTTTCATCTGAACAATTTAAATAATAATTGATGTTTTGCTGATGAAAAAATACATTTGGCTCTATTCCATGCCCTAGTTTTGAATAGTTCTGTCCTTGTAAAAAGGTACTTAAACATAAACTAACTAAAAATAGTATCGCTTTATTCATTATCGCTTTATTATTGGGGTGTAAATGAGTCCAAATTGTAATGTGTTTCGCATTAATATACCTCTAAACTCTTTTCCTTGTGGATGAAATTGTAAGTTCTGAGGATTAATTCTATAGTTTAATCCTAATGATATCTTGTTATTTATGGAATATCTAAACTGTAAATTTGCCATAGAACTTAGCTGATATTTAAAGCGCTCTTCTACTTCTTCTAATTGTCCTTTCTTGAAATCAAATATCGAAAAGTTAGTATGCTTGCTTATTTGTATATTCGAACCTAGTCCCGCTATTAATGTCCATCTCTTTATTTGAAAAATTGTAAAATTTATTTGGATGGGAAGATTCGTACTGCTACTCTTACTTATTATAGTTTGATTAATATTTGGTGATTGACTTACTGGTCGATTTATATATCCACTAATTTTTCCGGTCGAATCGTATACCGGTATATCTGTATAAATGTAGTTTATCGTAGATGTTCCTGACGCGCTTCCATGCTCTATATTCGCATTGATACTGAATCGCCTGTTAATTGTGTAATCTAAACTTATTTGTATGGCTTTCCCTGATTGGGTCTTTGCATTGCTTTCATTGCTTATTTTCTCAAAATCTTTATGCGTTTGAACATCTACAAGCTCTGATTTATTTCTGTTTTCTTGATAATAGCTACTCCATATTCCTATCTTGAATGGCAATGTGCGTATCATTGGCTTTCTTGTTATAAAGTCTTTGTTAACTTTATTACTCTCTTGCTCTAACTGCCAATCAAATGGTACTATGTTTTTAAAGTTTAATTCTTTTT
>JADLHV010000208.1 GCA_020848595.1 Bacteroidia bacterium | reverse complement strand
GATTTTTAAGTAGAGAAAAGCCAGTTCGATTTGAGCGGTTAATCTATTTGGGATTATCAAAAGAAGCTATTTCAGTTAATGATGCTGCATTCTTTTCAGGAAAAACTGTTGGTGAATTCCGTAAACAATTACAACAGTTGGTATGAATTTGATTGTTACGGATACGAATGTCTTGGTAGAATAACTGATAAATCTGTTTTATGGAAAGCTCTACAATTAAAATGTAGATTAGTCACAGGGGACAAAAATTTAAGGTATGAAGCTGAAGAGCATGGTTTGCAAGTGAATGGCACCTTATGGGTAATTAAAACACTGGTTGAGTCGAATATCATTGTACCAACTACTGCAGTATTATTGCTAGAAAAACTAAAACTTGTTAACGATAGTTTGCCTAAGGAAGAGATTGAGAAGTTGATTAAGCAGTTTGGGTAATTTTACTATATCCCCCACAATTGCTCCCCATGGTAATAAAAGACTCCATTTTTGATTGCTTCCGGAATATTGGTCGTTGTGTGTAAGGCCTTTTCTGTTAGGTTAGATTGATAGGTGTCGTCTATTTCATTGTATATATCGAATCGTTTGGTTTGTTCATCGTAATGGATTTCTTTTGATGATCTTCATAGTCCTCCGAGTAGGAGCATATAGAACTCTGCTCTTCCGTTGATATTGGAGAGTTGTTTGAGGTGTTCAATTGAGGTTACTTGGAGCATGGGTGGTATATTTTAATTTAATGCAATTAAAATATGGTGGTTGTAACCTATTTATAGAGAGGGGGGGGGATTATAACAGTCGGGTGGTAGGAAAGCCTGTTACTTTATGATCTTGCCGATTTTAATGCAGTAGGTATTGTTTCTTGTGGTGAAGCCTTCAAATGTAGTGATGAGTCTTCTTGCATCTTTATTATAGCCGTTGATGAATTCTATTTGGTCGTATTTTTTTCTTTTCCCTTCTGTGTCGAATAGTCTGAATGTCCAGAATGGGACTACATCTCTGTATTCAATTTTTTTGGTTCCTGCGGCAATTTGGTCGAACCATTCTTTTTTGATGATGATTTTGAGGGTGAGCATGGTGGGGTTTAAGTGGATTATAGCCGCTGTTTGTTTATAATGCGTTATATTTTTTGGTCCTTTCATATGTCCTTGAATACACTGGCTGCATTTGTAGCCTGCAATTAAGGTAGAGTGAGTGTAACCTATTTATAGAGAAGAGGTTTAGGGGGATTGAGGCTGCGGGGTGTCTACTTATATATTTTGTAAATCTTGATCTAGAATGAGTTTTTAGTAAAACTTTTTGCATAAATTATTTTCAATTTGAGTTCTTCACTATAGTCGTCTTCGTAAATTATCGAATTTATAATTTCAAAAAGTAAATCTTTATCAATTCTATTATCCGCAACGTCCACTGCAACGTTTTCCATTTCGGCTATAAACCTCTCTACTCTGAATGAACAATTGTTAATTTCCAAAAAATATGCAGATAATACAATTGAAGCTCTTTTATTACCGTCTTGGAAGCTATGATTTTTGTTTATTGAAAAAAATAAGTGTGTAAGTTTATGTTCCAATTCTGGGTAATAAAAATCATTTTGAACATGTTCAATAACGCTCTCTAATAAGCCAACATTTAAAATTCCTAAAGCCCCACCTGATCGATTAATTATTTCGTCATGCACTGTTATAGCATGAGCGGTATCAAAATATGTAAATGCCATCCTATCTGTCTTTTAATCTTTTAAATACATCTAATAGATCAGGATTTTCTATAACTCTTTGTAACAGGTCCTTACTTTTGTCACCTAAAAATTTGTCGTAGTCCTCAGCGCTTAATGAATTAATGTATGGCTTTAATCTTTCATGAATAATATTTCTCAATCCATAGTCACGACTTGCCATTTTACTTCTAGCATCTTCAATTTGTGGCATCCAAAATCGTTGTTTTGAAAACTCGTCAATCAGTGTATCTAATTCAATTGGTTGAAGTTTTCTGTTTAATTTTTCAAACTTTAACTTCATTGAGTCTGCTATTCCTACTTCAAATGAAGCAATCAGCCTGAGAACTTCAGAATACAATGTGTCCCTCATATTTTCCTTTTCTTTTAACTTCAGTATTACTTTATATTCAGAGGCTTTTTCAAGAAAAATAGCTTTATAAATAGCATCAGTATAAACAGCATATTTATAGTTTCCCATTTCTAAGTATTTATTTAATGCTTCTGTAAACTCCTTTCTATAAACAGGTTCACGTGCCATTGCAATTAAAAAATCTTCTTCACGCTGGTTTATAAACTTTGTTGAACCACCTAATTTTTGATTAAGAGTGTCTATTACTATATCTAATATTTTACTTCTTAATGCTTTAGCCTTTTCACTTTCGGTTAAGATCATGCCTAAATTTAAAAATGAACGAAAATTGAAAATTCCAAGTTGAGGAGCTTTAGCTCCTTCTTGCAACATCCATCCAAATTCTTCTTTAAATTCTTTAAGCTCTTTACCTTTTAAGTTTACGTAGCCATTATGTTTTAATTCATCTTCGTTTTGAGATAGGTATCTATCAATTGTCGAATTGTCTATTCCATAAAAGTCTATAATTTGTTGTCGCGTATATCTATACTCACCTTTGAAAAGCATACCCGTAACCCCTAAGTATGTTTGTATATTCTCTACTGCAATTTTATTATTAAGAATATTTTGTCGGTCAATCGCCGATATTGTTAAATCTTTCATATTTCCAAATTTTGTTGATAAGTATTTTTTGTTTACCTCATAAATAAGGGAAACATTTTATAAATAGCTGTATATCAATGCATTAAGTGGTCTTAAAATTTTCATCATGTTTTGTGTGGATATTTCGCTAAAAGTTTGCCGGTCTGTCGAAGATAGCCTCCGCTAGGGTTACTTCTATAACGCTACATGAAGATAGTATTCTTTATATAAATTTATTGTCTGCTTTAGATTCTGTTAATCTATACCCTAAATTTGTCTGCGATGGAAAATGGTTAACTTATCCTCGCATGTGGTGATGAGTCTTCTTGCGTCTTTGTTGTAGCCGTTGATGAATTCTATTTAGTTGTACTTTTCACAATTATTCTATTTGTAAATAGATTTCATTTGATGGTGCTGTAGAGATGTACTTTACAACAAAAAGCATATCATACTTAAATTCTTTGATATCGCTTTGTTGTATATCCGGCCAATAAATTGAATTGGTTTGCTTGAAATTCATGGCTTCAATCCAGGGTACTGTTGATATATCTGTTTGTTTTCTTATAATTTCTTTATTCGGTGTTATTGTCCATGCTAAAAGCATCATTGGTGTGCTAATAAAATCACAAGTAGGAGAGTATAATTTTATTTGAGCTTTAAATTGATGTTGTTCAAATACTGAATGAGGAACAATATGTGCATATCGTGCCAGTGTTATCTTCGTATTATCCTCAATTGCAGGATCAATTCTCTGTAGTTTAACTAAGCTACTCATTTTTTAATTTTTTCTTTTATGAATATATTCGATATTGCTTCATCCGATTTTTTTGCGCTTAGTAAGGAAAAGCCATTCAAACAGTTTGAATTTAGCTCTGCAGATTTTAAACTTAATATTGTGAGTGTTAAGTTATTGGTGGATTCACATGTTGAATGGCAGTGTTTATTATCAAAATTTCAAATATGG
>JADLHV010000207.1 GCA_020848595.1 Bacteroidia bacterium | reverse complement strand
TAAGAAATAATAATGCTACTAATTTGGTTAACGTCAATTTTGCCTACCAAGTTAGAAATCAATATAATCAACTAGTATTTAATTTCCCACTTACAAGCTCTGGCAGAAATATTGAGCCTAATAGTGACAGTTTCGAACTTTTTGCTCCTCTTCAACTTGATACTTTCTCTGGAAAAACGCCCAGCATTAGTGTAAGATATGTTATTAATCCTTTAGCTCTTGATTTTACACCTAATAATTACAATACTATTTCTAATAATAATATTTATACTAAAACAACACATTTTGGCAATAAATTAATATACGATGACGGGACAGCTGAGGGTGGATATGGTCTTGATTATGGTTCTCTGCCAGCTGGACCTGGTTACGCTGCCATAAAATTTGTGGCAACTAAAGCTGATACGCTAAGAGGGATTTCTGTATTTTTTAATCGCTCTGTAGCCGATGTCGCTTTTAAATCTTTTGATATAATGGTTTGGAAAAGTATTTCTGAACCTCCTGCTAATACCGATGATAATGATGTTATTCTTAAGCAAGTTAATTTAGCCTCTGTATTCTATTCTGATTCAATTAATGGTTTTGTAGATATTATTTTTGATACGGCTGTAGCCCTTTCTAGCGATGATTTTTACATTGGATGGAAACAAAATATTAATTTTATTCTAAATGTTGGATACGATAATAATTATAAATATTTACACGCTGGTGGAAGGAATCCAAACCTTTTTTATAATTTAAATGGATATTGGGAATCGGTTAATTCTACTATAACGGGTGTTCCTATGATGCGTCCAATTGTAGGTGCTCCTGTGCCAAAATCTAATACCAGTATTAAACAAACTACACCTAAAAGTCCAACTGTAAATATTTACCCTAACCCAATTGATAATACACAAACATTAAATATTAACTCTGATAATCTTATTGTCTCTGCTAAAGTTTTCGATATGAATAGTCGATGTTTAATCGATTTGTACGATGAAGATATTAAAGGAGTACCAATCTCAATTTTGAATGCTGGTATCTATTTTATAGAGTTAACTAATGCTTTAGGTCAAGTTAATAGAATTAAATTTATTGTAAATTAATATGAACGATATCACTCCAAATGAACTAAAAGAAAGATTAGATAAGGGCGAAAAACTTTTCATTATTGATGTTAGAGAACCTTACGAATACGAAGAATATAATATTGGAGCTGTTTTAGTTCCTCTTGGTGATCTTCAATCGCGTATCGATGAATTTGAAGATTGGATGAATGAAGAGGTAATCGTTCACTGTAAAAGTGGAGGTAGAAGTGCTGCCGCTAAATCGTTTATGATTCAGTATGGCTTCAAAAATGTTCGAAACCTTATTGGTGGTGCAATGGCCTGTCAAGCATTAGGGATGTAGTTAAAATGAGACTAAAGTTTCTTGCCATATTTGCTTTATTGGCACTGATACTGTTTCTCAGTTATTGCAAGGATGCTCCAAAATCTGAATCTTCTCTTTACCTAAATCATGCTGATTCTGTAAAATATGTTGGAATGCAAGCATGTGCATCTTGTCATGCTGATAAAATGTCAACTTTTGTTCAAACTGGTATGGGCAAAAGCCTTGGTTGGGCAAATTCTAAGCGGTCTTCTGCCTTATTTACTCATGTTAAACCGGTTTATGATGCTTATAAGGATTTATATTATTGGCCGTTTATGGTCGATTCTTCAATTTATATTAAGGAATACAGATTGCTCAATTCTGATACAATCTATTCTAGAATCGAAAAAATTTCTTATATCGTAGGCTCTGGACATCATACCAATTCACATTTAATTGCTGAAAATGGTTACGTTTTTCAAGCACCTTTAACTTTTTATACGCAAGAAGGAAAATGGGATCTTCCCCCAGGTTTCGAAAATGGAAATAATTCTGGTTTTGAACGTCGAATTGGACTCGAATGTATGTCTTGTCATAACGCTTTGCCTGTTCAAGATTTATCTGCCGAAAATCGCTTTTTGGATATTCCTCATGGAATTGATTGTGAACGCTGTCACGGACCAGGTGAATTGCACGTTAAGGAAAAAAAGGCTGGGAATATTGTCGATATTTCTAAACACATTGATTACTCTATTGTTAATCCTGCTAAATTGAGCTGGTATCGTCAAATTGACTTATGTCAAAGATGCCATCTTCAAGGCAATGCTGTACTTAAACCTGGTAAGTCTTTCGCCGATTTTAAACCTGGTATGCGTTTGTCTGATGTGTTTGATCAATTCTCACCAGAATATAAAAATGGTGATGAATTTGTTATGGCTGCTCATGCAGAAAGATTTCAAATGAGTGCCTGCTTTAAAGCTAATGTAAAGGGTGATCTAAATTCTCAATCTGCTCAAGTTGGATTTACCTGTATATCATGCCATAATCCTCATGTCTCTGTTAAACAAACAAATCGCTCTGTCTTTAATTCTAAATGTATCTCTTGCCACTCTAGCCAAAATCAAAAATTGTGTTCTGAAGCTACTCCTATATTAAATTCAGCTAATAATGATTGTGTGCAATGCCATATGCCTACTACCGGGGCTTCTGATATTCCACATGTTACTGTTCATGACCATTATATTCGTAAAAATTATAGTAAAAATAACACGCTAAATCGCCAATTAATCGGATTAAGATGCATCACCAATCCAAATCCTGATATTGCAACCGAAACGGAAGCTTATGTGTCGTACTATGAAAAATTTGAAAAAAATGAACTGTATTTAGATAAAGCAAAACAACTCAGTTCTAAATTAGATGAATCTATTTCTTATCATTCCGAGATATTGATTCATCTTTATTATATTAATGCTCAATATACTGATATAGTGCGTTTAGTTAATAATTTAAAAACGGGGTACAGCGCTTGGACGGCTTATCGTGTGGCTAAATCTTTTGAACTTCTTAAGAAACCTGATTTGGCTTCTGAATGGTTCGAAAATGCTCTAGTTATTCAAAAAAATAATATTGATTTTTTACTTCAATATTCCGCTCATCTAGTAAAAATTAAACAATATAAAAAAGCTGAAAAGTATCTAAATACACTACTAAATTTATACAATAAAAGTCCTGATGCGTGGGCATATATGGGTTTGGTTAGATTGGCAAATAGCGAATATGCTAAAGCTAAAGGATGTTTTGAAATGGCTTTAAATCTGTTCCCCGACCAATTAACAGCTTTGCAAAATCTTAAAATTCTCGAAGAGTTAGTCGGTAATAAACAAGAAGCACTTAAAATTCAAATTAGAATTGATACTATTGTAAATAGAAATGCTGCCAATTCTAGACGCTAAAACTATCAGAGCCTGGGATCAATTTACAATTGACCATACATCTATTAACTCTATTGATTTAATGGAGAAGGCTGCTACTGCCTGCTTTCAATGGATATCAATTAATTATAATTCGGTTGATGAATTTGTAATTCTTTGCGGTAATGGTAATAATGGGGGAGATGGGCTTGTAATTGCTAGATGGCTTCTACGCTCTGGAAAATCTGTAAAAGTATGGTTGGTCAATGATACTGTTCTTCTTAAACCTGACTGTAAAAAGAATCTTGAATTATTAAAGTTGATAGATTCTGTTGAGTTTATTGAAATAAATTCATTAATGCCGACTATTTCTCCGAATGCTCTTGTTATTGATGCTATTTTTGGAACTGGCATTGATAGAAGAATTGAGGGATATACGGCTGATTGCATAAATTTTATCAATAACATTAATAATACTATAATTTCTATTGATATGCCTTCGGGTTTGCTGTCTGATATGTCTACTGATGTTTCTTGGCCTGTTGTTCATGCACATCATACTTTAAGTTTTCAATGTCCTAAATTGGCTTTCTTTTTTAAAGAAAATTATAGATTTGTAGGGAATTGGCATATTCTTAATATAGAATTAGAACCATCTTTTGAAGCTTCAGTAAATTCAAAATGCTATTATCAAGAAAAGTCCGATTTTTTAGAAATTTGGCCAAGTAGAAATAAGTTTGATGCAAAATGGCATTATGGTCATGCTTTATTAATTGCCGGTACAAAAGATAAAGTTGGTGCGGCATTAATGGCTTCTGAAGCGGCTTTAAGAACTGGTGTGGGCTTACTCTCTCTTCAATCTGATGATTTGGTTGCTGTGCCATTATTTGCGCGTTTGCCTGAAGCTATGTTCATCAATAATAGTAAAGAAATTCAATTTAATAAATACGATGCAGTAGGGGTTGGACCAGGTATAGGAATCAATGATATGAGTGTTTTAAAAATTAAAGAAATCTTAACCCATTGTAAAAAACCGCTTGTATTAGATGCCGATGCTTTAAATATTATTGCTCAAAATCAATGGCAAGATTCGATTCCAATTAATAGTATACTTACACCGCATGCACGAGAATATGAAAGATTATTTGGAGCATATCAAAATGAATTTGAAAGATTAAAATCGCAACAAGAATTTTCAATTAAACATAATATTTATATTATGTTTAAAAGTGCTTTTTCGGTATTAACAACCCCTAATGGCCTTACAATCTTCAATTCTTCAGGTAATCCTGGAATGGCTAAAGGCGGAAGTGGCGATGTGTTAACTGGAATTATTACTTCTCTTCTTGCACAGGGGCTTTCGCCATTTGACGCAGCTAAATTAGGCATGATGATCCATGGTTGGGCTGCTGATTTAGCAAAAGAAGAAATTGGTGAAACAGCACTATTGCCAACCGATTACATTGGCTTTTTGAAAGATGTTTTTAAATTGATTCAAAAAAAATCACCACTGAATTAGGTGCTTATTTGGAGCATTCGGAATGATGTTTTCTAAAGTATCACCATTGCTAAGATCAATCGAATCTCTATTTATACCATAAGTGGTAAATTCGACACTTTTATCACCAATTTTTCTAAACTGGTAATTATTTTGATCTGTACATTGATACGTTAATCCATCATATTTTTCAACCCAATTATCAATGTGTGAATATAATCTTACCTCATCCCAGCAGCTTTCTTCAGATTGTAATAAGGTCATTATTTCATGCACGCCGTCTCCATTTAAATCACCAACGGATTTAACAAAAATTTCATTCGCATTACTTTCAACTATTTTCTCTTTAAAACAAGTAAATTTAATTGTAATGACCC
>JADLHV010000206.1 GCA_020848595.1 Bacteroidia bacterium | reverse complement strand
ATTACTTTTTCGCTCTTTTGTTTAGTGGTCTCATTATGGCAGTTTACTGATGCATTTATGAGATTAGCTTATGATATGAAAGTTGCCGAACAATGGTACTATATCATGGGCATGTTTGCTCTAATCGTAACGCCTTTAGGTGTTATATTTATTATTTTTTATGCTAAGTGGCAACATATTTTTAGTCAGAAATTTATTATTCTAACTCAATATTTGCCTCTTTTATTTTTCTTAGGAATAAATACTGTCCACCCTGGCAATCATGCCATTATTCAATCAAAACAATGGTATTGGATAGCCAACCCCGACCAACAATTAATTACAAAAATTATTTATGCATGGGTTTCTTTACAAGGGGTGTTTATTATGACATTATTAGCGGTAAACATATATAACAATCGAAAAGAAAAATCTAAACGCAATCAAGCCATTATTTTAGCTTTAGGATTTTATATACCCATGTTTGGTGGCATTATTTCTCAAGCAATTGCTCCTATATTACTTGGCTTAGATAATATTCCAATTACGGCCCCTCTCTTTACTTTCTTTTCTATCTTTACCCTAATTAGTATTCTTAATCATAACTTTTTAGAATACTCTCCTAAACATCATTGGGACAAGATTGTTGAAACAATGAACGAAGGATTAATAATTGTCAATAAAGAGAATATTATCATGTATGCGAATTCTCAGTTTGTTGCTTTAACGGGATATAGTCAATCGGATTTAATTGGATTTAGGGCTGATCTCGATTTTATGAGACACCATAATTCTGAAGATTTAAATGATGAAGAATCCTATGAAAAACAAATTATTAATAAACTTGGCGAACGCATTTGGGTACTAGTATCTGTTACGCCATACTTAGACGATAATAAACGTTGTATCGGGTTTATTGTCATTTATACCAATATTAATGAATCAAAACGCTCTGAAGCAAGATTTAAAGCACTGGTTGAGAATGCAGGAGATATCATTTCACTAACGGATTCAAACTCTTTATTTACCTATGTGAGCCCAGCTATGGAAAAAGTAATCGGATACTCCTGGAAAGATCTAGAGGGCAAATCTATTTTTGATATCATGCACCCTGAACAAGCTATTGATTCGAGAAAAAATTTCAAATTCTTACTCGAAAATCCTAATATTTTAACTCCTAGAATTAATCGTTTTATTCATAAAAATGGTCAAGAAATTTGGGTAGAAGGTGTTGTGATAAATCTATTAGATGACGAAAATGTTCAAGCAATCGTTTCTAACCATAGAGATATTAATGAAAGGAAAATTCAAGAAGAGAAAATTCAAAATTTCTTAGATGTAACAACCGATCAAAATAGTCGATTGCAAAACTTTGCTCATATTGTCTCGCATAATATCCGCTCGCATGTTGTCAATATTTCTGGCTTAATCGAAATCCTTAATCATACTGAAAAAGAAGAAGACAGAATTCATTTGATTAATATGCTTAAAACGAGTTCAGACAAACTCACTGAAACTACAGATAACTTAAACGAGATAGTTACAATTCAAAATTCTATAAATAACGAACTCACTGAACTAAAATTGAAACTTGAAATTGATAAAACTTTTAGTGTTATAAATTCGCTAACTAAACAAAATAAATGTCAACTTAACAACCATGTGAGTGAAGATGTAACAGTTAAAGCTATTCCTGCATACTTAGAAAGTATACTCTTGAATTTAATGACAAATGCAGTAAAATACCGTTCTTGTGAAAGAGATTTAATAATGAATATTTCCAGTCAAGAAACTGATATATTTCATATTTTACATGTTGAAGATAATGGTATAGGTATCGATTTAGATTTACATGGCAATAAAATTTTTGGCATGTATAAAACCTTTCACAGCAATAAAGATTCTAGGGGCTTGGGACTGTTTATTACTAAGACTCAAGTTGAAGCTATGGATGGCAAAATTGAAGTAGAAAGTTCTATTGGCAAGGGCACTAAATTTATTGTTTATTTTAAAAAGTAATACCTTTTTTTACACTTACTTTTATCTAATAATCTCCAATAATCTGCATTAAGCTTAATTAAAATAGAGCTTCGATGAATTTGTGTAATATCTAAATGAACTAAATTATAGTAAGCCCAAAATAATCAAAAATATTACTTCATAAAAAAAGCACCCCCATTATGGAGGTGCTTTTAAATTATAGCTGTAAAATCAACGCTGAATCACAATTGTTACAATTTCAAATTGACCATCAACAAATGCTTTTATTGTGTAAACACCATTAGCAAGATCACTTAGATTAAGTTCTAATTTATCATTCTCTACATTCAATTTCATCACTACTTGTCCTAATGCATTTACAACTTCTATAGATGAAATTGTTCCTAATGCTTCTAAAAACACTAGACCAGAACTAGGATTAGGATACAATTTTAATCCTTTACTTGAATACAAATCAGCAATAGAGGTTACAGTATTAACTTTATTAAAACAAGAACTGCAATCAAAGTCAGACTTAACACACAATTGAACGTTAAACGATTGCCCAAGGAGATTATAATCGTAAACATGGGTTGGATTCGGATCTGTTGAAACATTTCCATCTCCAAAATTCCAATTCCATTCTGTAATAGTTCCCGAAACAATCGTGCTCATATCCGTAAATGAATAGGTCAATCCAGCTGTTTTAATGACATCAAAATCAGCAACAGGAATAGGATAAACTTGTATCGTTTTAGATGTTGTATCCGAACAATTACCAACACCAATGGCAACCAATGTTACGGTATATGCTTTTGCGGACTCGTAAGTGTGAAATGGATTTTTAGAAAATGATTTTTTTCCATTACCAAAATCCCAAACATAGCTATTGGCATCTTTAGAAGAGTCGCTGAACATGGTTGTTCCTCCAAGACAATCTTCTTCAAATCCAAAAGCCGCTACAGGATTTTTAAAGACTAAAACGTTATAAGAAACAGTGTCTTTACAAGCTGCCGATTTAGATTGAATTAAAGTAACTTTTCCATTACCTGGAGTTATCCATTTCACAAAAACAGAATTGGCATTTTGTGTTCCAATAATTTGACCACCTACTATATCCCAACTATATGTATTTCCAGTTGCTGCAGCTGCAGAATAGTTAAATGCTTCATCTTGACAAGAACTACCTGTCCCTGAAATCGATGCCGAAGGAGGAAAAGCAATTGCAACTAAAACAGTATCAGTATCAAAACATCCTGTTGAATTTATTACTTTGGTTAATATGTAGTTGGTTGATTGCAAAGGGGCAACAACAGGATTAGAAATACTAGAACTAAAATTACCAACAGAACTTGACCAATTATATGAAAATCCGGCTTGACTTGCAGCACCAATTTGCACAGAATTACCATAGCATAAAATCTTATCAGTACCTGCATTGGCAACAGGAACTGGATTAATACTAATAACGACTGTGTCTCTTTTTTTACAACCAAATGTTGTATTGGTTACTTCTAAAATATAAGTCGTTTGAACTTTTGGACTAACATTGAATTGAGCTGTCGTAGCAAGTATATTAGAACCTAAATCTGTCCATTCATAAGTATGACCATTGACAGCATTAACCCCTAAAATTGCTAAATCACCACTACAAATACTTGCATCAAGACCAGCATTAGCAACAGGAAGTGAACGAACAGATCTATTTAAAACAATTGAGTCATTAAACGGAATTGGATCAACAATACCATTTGGCATGCTTGTCCAAATTGCAAATTTCGGATTTAAATTTCCTATAAAATTATGCGATCCAATAACAATTGTATCCATTTCATTAGTGAGTAAAGAACCTGTCCAATTATACGTCGTTTGCACATTCCCTAAAACTGTCCAATTAACATCTGCACTAGTTAAAGTATCATTTCCGAAATTTTTTATTACTACAACAATATCTTGCAATCCAGCACAATCATTGTTATTTGGTGAAGTCATTTGTACAATTCCGGCATCTTCTTCTTTTAATTTAAATTCATCAGCACCAATATCAGGATTTGTACTATTTCTTAGCTCACCATCAAAATCAGTTGTAATTCCGGCAATTGCTTGTCCAGAACCTTTTAACAATGGATTGAAAATATGCAAATCTGTAGCAGATTTAAAAAATGGATTAATAGATTGTGAATTGACATCTTTACCAGAGGCAATTTTTAAATCATTAAGAGAAGTATAGCTATTACCCCAAAATGCAAATTGTCCACCTTTAACAACTAAATTATTATAGTCACTTGCACTAACTTGAGAGGTTGTTGGAATGAAAAAGGCTTCCCCTCCTTCCATAAAAATGATATTATTTTTCATAACAATATCAGTACTTGTTGTCAAGGTTGAATAAATTCCATAATTAGTAGAAACTGCTTGATTTAAATACATGGAATTGAAAACAATATTAATATACTCTACCCCATCTAAAACAATACTTTTTCCACTACCTTTAGAAAGCATGTTGTTGGCTATAATACCAGGCGCATTTGAACTTGCATTACAAGCTATTAATTGAATTGAGTTTTCTAATCCTTGATCCTCAAATTTATTTTGAATCAGTTTAATAGCTTTATCACAATCATTCAATTGTAAACTAAAATTACCACCTGCTGGCACTAAAACTCTTTTAAATATATTACCACTAATATCAATACCATCGTTATAAGCTATTTGCACCGATGAATTATAAGCACTATCAAATTGGTTTCCTCTAATGATTGTACCAGATTCATGCACACCGCTCGTGCCTAAATATAGAATATTATTATATCCAAATCGAACTGTATTATTAATAAAAGCATTGTTATTATCGACACCTAAATCCGACCAAATGTTTTGAGCGTTGGCATTTGCAGAGGTCAATTTAACACCAAGCATTCTACAATGCGAGAACTCATTATTATCAGAACCATTTAAGATATGAATGACATTGGCATATGTATTTATTCCGGTGCGCTCAAAAGTTATATATTTAAAACGCATATAATCAGCCCCTCTTAATTGAATTGTTGCATTATTATTACCTGTTGCAACAGTAGAGGGCAATGTCACCAAAACATCTGTACTATCTTTGCTCATTCCTTCGAAAGTTATCGGATTAGATGCACCCATTCCTGGTAATTCTAACAAAGTAATTTGCTCATTATAAATACCGGGTGCAACTAAAAATTTAATTGGACCACAAATACCTCTTGCCGTAAAAGCTGCAATGGCAGAATTAAAAGATTTAAAATCTGCATTTAATGAATCACTAATTTTATATGAACCAGTCATACCAGGATATCTTGTTAAAGCAAGCGAGTCATTATTCTTTTTTCCATCCGTTATATTATTTGGATTAACAGTCCAAGCTTTAAAATTATAAGCTGTATTTGCCACAAAAGTATATGACCCTAATAAAATTGATGCAGAGGATGCCCCAGGCGCTAAATTACCTGTCCAATTATAAGCAGTTTGCCCTGTTCCATTTATTTGCCACTGAATTTGCACTGAATGAATTGTATCATATCCGAAATTTTGAAACTTAACACGAACATTATGTGTACCTGCACAAAATACCATTGGACTATCAACTGAATTGATACCAGCATCATTGGCAATAGGGAAAAACTCATCTGCACCAATATCTGGCGTTGAGGTATCGCGCGCTTCGTTGTCAATATCCATACTAATCCATGGATACTTCATTGCTTTACCATTTAAACCAATATTAGATACATGCAAATCTCGCGAATTTATAAAACCTGGATCTACATTGATTGAATTTACATCTTTTGAACTTGCAGATTGCAAACCCGATAAGGTAGTATAATTAGTGCCACTCCAGTTAGCTAAATTAGTACCACTAGAAAATAGGTTATTGTAATCTAAGCTATCAATATCAGTCGTATTGGTTCCAGATACATTATATGAATATCCAGCACCTTTATTAATGAAATTATTATTGACTAATCGAATATAGGTATTTGCATATTGAGGATAATGATAATAAGCGCTGCTATTAGTAAGCGGACTTGTAATTAACACATTGTTATAGAAAAAATTGAGATAATTACAAGCATATAAAGCAAAACCAGTACAATCGCCTGAACCTCCAGAATTAACAATCCAGTTATTATAAATCATAGTAGGAGCCGCAGCCGTACTTGTTGTGCTTGCAATAATAAGCCCTCTAACAACTTGACCATTAACAGCAGACATAAAAATTTTATTGCCAAAAATCTGCATTGCTGGAGAAGATTCTATCCGCATACCATAGGAAGTATAATGACCTAAATTAGCTCCAAAATCTCCCATATTGAACGTATTACCTGTTATTTTCAAATTGGTTTGTGTGGTCATATAAATACCCGAAGAACCACTGCTATCAATAACATTATCGGCAAATAGAATATCTGTAGCTGCCGAAACACAATAAACCCCATTGTATACATATAAAAGTCTAGAATTTTTAACGATGGTACTATCAGCATTCCCATAAAAATACAAACATGTCCCTACGGTATAATTAAAGCCATTAGTAGAATTGCTTGGTACTTTCTTACCTTTCAATAAGCATTTATCAAAAATTACGTTATTGGCATCGTTTCCAATTTGAACAACTGTGGCATAATCGGCAGTACCAGTGCGAACAAATCCAATATTCTGAAAAGTAATATAATCAGCGCCGTTTAAATTTAAAACAAAATCGTTGGTTGAACTTGAACTTGATGGATTAGAAAAAACACATTTTTGACTATTAGAGCCTGCTGATTTAAATAGAATTCTATAAAATGGATTAGATCCAGTTATGGATGTTATTTCAATAGGCCCGGTGTTGTAGATAGTATCGTAAACAGTAAACGTAACATTAGCGCTGATACCAGGACCTTGCGCAGTGCCACCATCCGATCGGCTTCCGCTTAATAAATCACTAATAGCCGAAGACAAATTAGAATAATTGCTCGAACTAGCAGAAATAGTTGGATTGATGGTAAAACTTCCGCTTAATTGAGCGTTAGCTGAGGAAGCTAAAAATAGGCATAAGACAATGAGCCCTTGCCGAATTGCATTTAATTGGTAATTAGATTTCATATGTTTGGTTGATTTTACTATAAGAGAACGAAAACTATTAAGTTGAAAAATATCTTTTTTTAAAACTCAACAGAGCAAAATTAGAATTATTATTCAATAATGCAAGAAAATAGCAAATATAAAAAAAACTCGCAATAAACTGAATAACAAGCAATAAGACACTTAGAAATAAGAAATCGATAAAATAAAAACCCAATATTAAGTTAAATAGTGCGCCACTTATTAAATTAATCTTGTGAACAAATTGTCAATTTTAACTAGTTTTTCAACGATTAACAATAAAATAAAACAAAAATAGTTTTGATATCAACTTAAAATGCATAAATTTGAATAACCATTAAAAATAAATTCATTTCCACTATGAAAAAAATCATTTTATCTGGCGCCATTTTAGCAGGTTTAATTATTGGCTGTAGACAATTACCAACACAACCCGATAATAGCATTATTGAACCGATGCTTCCTGCAGTTGCATTTGATTATGCACACATTAATTCACCCTACGGCAAATTGTCGTTATATTATGAAGATTCTACTTTAATAGATAGTAAAAAAGCTACCATTGGAAGAGTTTTATTTTACGACAAAGCCTTATCGCACAACAATTCTACCTCGTGTGCTTCGTGCCACATACAAGCCAATGGATTTGCAGATGTAACTGCTTTTAGTGTTGGTTTTAATGGTCAACCTACCAAGCGTAATTCTTTATCAATTAGTAATTTGTTTGATGTTAGAAAAACAGGTTATTTTTGGGATACCAGAGAATCTAAAATTGAAGAAATGGTATTTAAGCCAATAGAAGACCATATTGAAATGGGATTTGAGAACATCTCTCTTATCACAGAAAAAATCAGCAATTTACCTTACTACAAGAAATTATTTAAAGATTGTTATGGCGATGAATTAATTACTCAAGAGCGTATGCGTGAGAGCTTAGGACAATTCTTGTTTTCGATTGTAAATGCTAATTCTAAATTTGATAGAGGACAAAAAAACAATTTTGCTGATTTTACAACTAATGAAAAAAATGGTATGAATCTATTTGTTGAAAATGGTTGTAGCGAATGTCACTTTATACATACTAGTTTTTCACCAGCAGGTGCAGAAAGAGATAAAATGGCCAATATTGGATTAGATGTTAGTGATAAAGACAAAGGCAAAGAGCATCAATATAGAATTCCTGACCTTAGAAATGTGGCTAATACTGCTCCTTACATGCACGATGGTAGATTCACTACACTTAACCAAGTAGTTAATCATTATGGATTTAATGTTCAGCCTAATCCTTATCTAAGTGAAGAATTAAAAAACAAGAAACCAAATATTCCGCCAAGTAATTATGCTGGCACTAATAACTCAGATATTGCCAATTTCTTGAAAACTTTGAATGATGATTTCACAACTGTCAACGAACGTTATTCAAATCCATTTAAGAACTAAGTTATTGATAAATGAGATATATGTATACTTATCTCAAGGAAATACACCCTTTTAAGACACTAACGGTTTCAATTATACAGTTAAAATTCCCCTTACTTGTGATCATACTAATGACCATGGTAAGGGGAAATTTACTTTTTGCCGAAAATTCTGATAGCACAAGAGCCATTCGATTTGATTTTCTACTATCTGCTAATACATTAATTAATGATTTAGGCAATAAACCCAGTCAAACAGGTTTATTTTATTCAAGTGTTCCTTTTGAATTACAAGCCACCTATGAAAAACATGTATTTGGAATTTCTTACTTAAGAAACGCACAAAATGACAATTTATATGTTAATGGAATCAAACAGTCTAATGATATATTAAGATATCGATTTCATGCCCTTTATTTAAGAGAATTTTCTAAACGTAAAATGCTTTCATTACAAGCAGGAGGAGGTTACTTTTTTAATCAATCGGATACACTAGATGT
>JADLHV010000205.1 GCA_020848595.1 Bacteroidia bacterium | reverse complement strand
TAGAGCTATGGAAAAGTGATGGAACCGAAAAAGGCACTGAGTTGGTTGAAGATATATTTCAAGGCACTGACGATTCACATCCAGGAGAATTTATTGTAATGAATGGACTAGTTTATTTTACGGCTTCAAATGTAAAATATGGACAAGAATTATGGCGAACAGATGGCACATCAAAAGGCACTGACTTAGTAAAAGACATTAAGAAAGGACCTTATGGTTCTAGTGTTCGCGAATTAGTAGTGTTAAAAGATAAATTATATTTTGTTGCTACCGACAAAGAGAACGAACCAGAATTATGGGAGAGTTCGGGTAAATCTGGTAATACCGATATTGTTGAAGCAGATTATAGTTCTACCAATAAAATGGCACCAGGCTCCTTAGTGATATGGAAAGACGCCTTGTATTTTGTAGTGGACGATTTAGAACATGGAGCCGAAATTTGGGTGTTAGATTGAAAATTAGTTAAGTATTTAACTTAATTGCATTACTGATTGGTTTAAGATATTAGACTAATATCTAGTTGTTGCGTTTTAAAAGTATTATCAATGAAATTAAGTGCATAAGACAATGTGTTTTCTCTCAATTTTTAATTTCAACTCAATCATTTTTTAATAATCTATATCTACGTCCAGAGTCGAGATGTTCTATTTGTAATTTTAAAAAAGGCTCTTGAAAATTAGGCTCAATAATTTCGGGCCATTCTATGATACAGGGTCGACCTGAATATATGTATTCGTAGAATCCAATTTCTTCCAATTCCTCCAAATGTTTGATTCTGTACAAATCAAAATGGTAGATATCTTCTTTGTTTTCGGTTTGATAAACGTTAACAATAGTAAAGGTAGGACTTGTAATATCTTGATTAACTCCCATTTGAGCCATCAATGATTGGGTTAAGGTGGTTTTCCCAGCCCCTAAATCTCCAGATAAAAAAAGTATGTTAGTCGTCTTTAATAATTCGACAAGTTTATTGACTATTTCAGGTAAAATAGTTGTATCGCCTTCCTTTTCTAATAACGTTTGAAACAAACTATGATTTTGGTTTATAGTACTTCATAGCCTCTGGCATCCAATCTTTTAAATCAGCAATGCGCTTTTCATCGCTAGGGTGGGTGCTCAGTAATTGAGGTACTTGACCACCACCAGATAATTTGCTCATGCGTTCCCAAAAACCGATTGCATTATTAGGATCATAACCCGATAAAGCCATGAAAACTAATCCAATTTTATCTGCTTCAGTTTCGTGTTTACGAGAATAGCTAAGCAAAGTTAATCCACCAGCTAAGCCATAAACGCTAGAGAATATTTGATTAGCCGCCGGACTACCAGACATTGAAACAGACAAAACAGTACCTAAACCTTGAGCTTTCATTTGTTGCGTCATACGTTCGTTGCCATGTTTAGCAACAGCATGTGCAATTTCATGACCCATTACCACCGCTAAGCCACTTTCGTCTAAAGTAATAGGTAAGAGTCCAGTATAGACACAAACCTTCCCTCCAGGCATACACCACGCATTAGCACTTGGATCTTCAACTGTATTGAACTCCCATTGGTATTTTGATATGGCAGTATAATATTTACCGTTTTCGTATGTTTTGAAAAATTCGGTAATAGCCGTTGAAATATTTGTACCGACTTTTTTAACTAAATCGCTTTGAGTTTTATTGGTAGTTAGTTTGTTTTTAGATAGAAAATCGCGGTAGACAGAATCAGACATTTTGGCAAGACTGGCCTCACTTTCCCAAGCACTTTGTTTTCTGTGAGTAATAGGTACTCTAGAACAAGAAAATGCAATAGCTGCTATAGCTATAAATAAAATATATTTTTTCATAAGGTTTGTTAAAAATCGAATTGCAAATATAATGCCTAAACCAATTCGATTTGAGCACTTAAACCTTGGTCGCTTAAAGCAGAACAAATTGGTTCAAGAAGACTAAAACCACCAGATTTGATAACGCATTTCCCTTTAGTATGGACAATCCATGCGCATTGCTCAGCTTGACAAACATCGTGTTGGCAATATTTTACTAAGCAATTTATAACATGTTCGAATGTATTAACTTCATCATTAAATAAGATAAGTTCATAATCTTCAAAACCTGTTAAACCAGTAAGAACATCGCTTTCTGTTTCTTCGTTGGTACGGGTTTGATATTTGAATTGATCTATCATCTTCTGTGTCTTTTCAATAACTTGGCTTTATTTTCATTTCCAGCTACGAGTCGAACAATGTTTTTTTGGTGAGTTAATACCACCATAATAGCAGCGGCAATACCAAATGCTACAAAAAACGGTTCTTCATTTTTATAAATTAAAGTAGCTATTACAGGAAATGCTACTGCAGCTAAAATACTGCTTAAAGAGACGTATCTAGTTGAAAATAATATAACAATAAACAGTGTGATGCAAACTAATGCTGATAGATAATGTATACCAATAACCATCCCGAGCAAAGTTGCAATACCTTTTCCACCTTTAAAATTGCAATATAATGGGAAAATATGACCTAAAACGGATGATAATCCAAATAAGAGTTGCAGATTGACGAAACGCACTGTATTAGGTTCTACAAAGTCGAAATAGCGAACCAAACTAGCAGCAGTAAGTCCCTTAATTATATCGAGAATGAGTACAGCAACGCCTGCTTTTTTACCTAATACTCTAAATGTATTGGTAGCACCAG
>JADLHV010000204.1 GCA_020848595.1 Bacteroidia bacterium | reverse complement strand
CCACCACTCATATATCTATGTGTTCCGTCTGCATCAATGCAATTATTAGAAAATTGACCAAAACGAATACCAGTTAATCTAAGTTTTCCACCATCAACTAATTCTACAACTTCTGGATATCTAATTTCAGTATTAGGATCAGTATACAAAATTGTACCATAGGTGCGACCATTAGATAGAGTAACACACTTTTTAAAGACTTCTCTTGTGTCTGAATTTGTTTTAAAGTAATTGCTATTTAAACCAGTTCTCCAATTGTTGACTAATGTCCATGAGCCATTAGTACCACCTAAAGATTTGGTATAATCTATTTTAAATTCAAGGAAATCAGAAAAGACTCTAGTTGGATCACTAATGTTTACAGACGAACTATAACTCATAGGCATATACATAATATGTTCTATATAAGCACCAGCAGCAGTGAAATGAATCATACGATTGTTACCGCAGTCTCCAACCCAAATCGAACCATCAGTAGAGAAGCTTACAAAACCTTTCTCATAATTCATGTTATTGTCCATGAAATAAAACTTATCGTTTTCAACTTTAGCACTAGTTGCATATCCATTATACTGACCTAAAGTTTTTATTTTGTTTTTAGTATTAATACTATAAAAAGCAATTTGACTTACACCAGCATCAGCTACTGCTAATAAAGAATCGTAAGCAGAAAGAGAAATTGGTCTTGTTAAGCCAGAGATTGTACTACCATTTGATAACACACCAGAATTACTAACATCAAAACGTGTTAAAGTATTAGTGCCAGAAATTACCCAAAGTTTATCATTGTTATCGCAAACAATATCTCCAGGTGCTGTAATGGTATAAGTACCGATACTTGCACCAGTCGATTTATTAAAAATACCAATATAATTTAAACCTTTGTGTGCAATGAATAAGAATGAGCCATTTTTTTGAACAGCTACACCACTTGGATTAGTAGATTTTCCTGTTTGAATATCTAAAGCTTTTGCATAAGTTCTACCCCATTGCATAGAAACAGAACTTCCACTCGAAAACATCACTTCAGAGCCATCAGAAACTTTAGTAGCATAAGTACAAGATTTAGTACCATATCCATCATATCCAGACCAATAAACGTAATTTCCATCAGTAGCATTACAATTAATTTCTAAATTAACATCTCCATTTTGAGAAGGTGTTACTTCAGATTTACTTTGAATACTAGAAAGAGAAAACATATTAGCAGAAGAGTTGCCTTCAACAAATCCAGTGCAGTAAAATCCTTTACCACCTGCAATACAAAGGTCTTCTGGAGAACGTAAATGACGAATTTTACTTCCACCAGTTTTATTGCTAGAAGTATTTCCAACAACACCATCCCACGAATAGGAGACATTATTAGATAAAACCTTTACTGTAAAATTGGTGCCATTCATCAAATTGCCATAATCATCTTTCTTGTCCCACGTAACAGAAAATGTACCGGCATTATAAGATACACCGCTCCATAAAGTTCTAATCAATGCACCACTTGAGTTATAAACACCCGCGCTCGTTTTAGAGGCGGTACTCAAGGTGAAAGAAAAGGTAATAGGAGTGGTTTGACTCATGACATTGAGAGTATGCAAGAAAAACATTACGAAAATCATAGTGCCTTTCAAAGACCAGTTACTCTTATGGTCATTTTTACTTAATGTGTGCTGAAAATTTGTGATTTGTGTCATACGCTTACTTCTTTGGTTAATACAGTTTCAAGTTTTGACCCTAAAAGTTAAACAATTGAAAATCAGACTAGTGCATTTTTGTGCCAAAGTGCATTTTTCTCAATTTGAAAAAATTATTTTGAATTTGAGTTAAAATAATTCGTTAGTGCATTTGCGGAACTGCCTAATTTATTGATATTTATGAGTATTTTTACTTAGTTTTGGACATAAGTAGTAATCACATTTCTTCCAAATATTGGTTATATTGTGTTAATAATTAGGCATTTAATTATTTTAACTAGACTGTTAGTTGTTAGAGATTAAAACGATAAATTCTATGTTACAAAAGAGAGCTCAGTTATTGGCGTAAAAAACCAATACACACATTTGAAAATGAATTTAGTTTAGAGCATTAACTAGAAAGTATCACCGCTAGAATATTCTTCAGGCTTCATGATAAATAATCGTCCAATATGCCCTAACAAATACTCTTGGAATTCAAGCGAGCCAATAACTTCTACTTCATCTAAAAGTCCCATAATAAATCTTAGAATAGGTTTTGGGTCGTTCACCTTTGTTTTTAAGATGTAATTTTGATCGTATTGAGGATCTGGTTTAAGAAATGGCGAAACAGATGGGTATTCTTCTTTAAGTAGTATATAAGCCCTCAATTTCAATCTGAGTTCAATATCTATCGTTTTGCCATCGGGTTCAGGAGGAAATCCAAAAGCATCAGGCAATTTAAATTCATGTCGATCTTTGAACTTATATTTTTTCTCTAAAACTTCAATATCGGATATTCGTTCAATTTTGAAGTATTTATTTTCGTTAGAGTAGGGCTCATAGGCACAGATATAGGAATAGTT
>JADLHV010000203.1 GCA_020848595.1 Bacteroidia bacterium | reverse complement strand
GGGTCATTTGATGACGATATGCAAGCAGTAGCCAGCATAGTATTTGAACCTAATCAATACCCAAAAGCCATTGCTTTGATAGGCATAACAACAAACACCATTGATATAATTACCCAAGATGGTGGTCTTGTATCTATCTACGACGGGCAAGAAATGTGTTACCAAAACAAAATCGACATTAGTAATGAAGATTGGTTTACACCTCTTACCCAAGGGAAAGGATATTGCAGCTGTCACGAGAAGCAAAACAACTATGAAAAAATGGTTTGTGCACTTGAATGGCTTGGTTACAACATACTTGAAACAGACCTTAGATCAATCTATGTATCCAATGATGCTATGGAAACTATTACACCTCACATTATTAACTTTTTAAAACCTTACCAACATGTCAACCATGAACACAGCAACAATTAAAACAGACGGACCAATATATCTATTACTAGGAGAGCAAGCTATTGACGCATTCGAAGAAGGTATTGACGCATTTGCATATGAAGTCCTACATCAAAAATTTGACTTTCAATTAGCCGCCTTCAATGATGGCGAGAGTTTATTCGTAGTCCTTAATACACTAGACGGCTTTTTTGGTTGGGCATTCTTAGACGAAAAAGAATACAACGGACTTAAAAAAATATACGACATCGTTCACCCAGAAGATATTAACGAACCATCAAATCCTTAACCCATGAAACTAATTAACGTAATTGCAATACTCCTATTCGTCATCGCTCTTTTGTATTCATTCTACATGGGGCTAAAGTTCAAAGGACAAGAACTAAAAACACTAACCTTTGAATCGGTTTATAATAACCTTTACTTGGAGCAACAACCAAACGGCTATTATCGCCTTAACTCAAAAGAAGGCTATTTATATCCTCGTCCACTTACTACCGAAGATGCATTGAAATACATTCAAGAAGTTAGGCAAAGAGATATCCAAGTATTCAAGCGAATTCCAAAGACTTGCACAGCTTATACCCTTAAAGATATGGTTTATGTCTATAAGAAAGGATCTATAATAGACTCCATTTACCTACCATTTAAAAACAAATTAAGATGACCAGAAAATATGTTCGCAAAAAACCTACAAAGCAGGCAGAATATTTTACAAAGGTTTTAGCTCTTGTCAAAGAAGGATATACGGTAATAGACTCATGTAAAGCCTTGAAAATACGGAGTGGTAATCTTTATCGCTATTTATCAGAACAGCAAAAAGCCGAATTAATAGCTCATCGTAAATTCAATAAACAAAATCTTCTAACAATAGACCCAGAAAATTTATGAAAACAATCAACCTACACCTACGTGCTAAACACTTTATTGACACATGTTATTTAAGTAACGAACATTGTGCCGTTGCCAAAGCAGCTAAGGAATTATTCCCAAATGCTGTAGAAATTTCAGAAAACACTGTTCGTCTTCGGGTAGATAATACCAAGTATAAGCACGAATGTTATAGTCACCAAAAGTTTATCACAGACAAAAAACAAGTGATTGAATCTCCTGATCTTGACCCAAACACCATCATTCGAACAATCGTATTAACAGAACAATTTATAATACAATGACATACCAAGAAATAATCACCGAAATCAGACGTAGCAAACAAGAACTTAAGCTAACCACTACAGACATAGGCAATGCCCTTGGAATGAAACGTTTCCACGTCTCACACAACCTAGGACAAAAGTCTTCGTTAACGGCTAAAAACTTAATCAAATTACTGGATGCCGTAGGTCTTAAAATCTTAATAGTAAAAAAAGAATAAGTTCTCAAACATTATTTATAATTTTGAACCATGAAAACATTTCATAGGAAATCATTGCCGTCAAAAATAGTATTCCAAGGCGCTACCTATGTCGAAGCGCTTGAATACACCAATATGTCAAAGAACTTAAAGCTAAATGCTCTTGAAAAAAGGCTTGCTGAAGACAATCTTAAAATGATAGTCGTCTATGTTCACCTCAAATCATACCAAAATAAAAAAAATAAGCATGACGAAAACATCAGACCTCAACGGTTTGTATTCTTCAACGGCCTAAACTAAAATGGCAAGTCATCATCAGAATCGCCAGACCTTGACTCAGAGGAAGCAACTGCTTCCTCTTTTTTATCAACCTTAGCTCTTATATCGTACTTCCAGCAACTAATCGTAGTATAATACTTTTCATTATACTCTCTACCTTTTAAATTGAAATGGCAATTAATCTTACTACCTATTCCAAGTGCTTTTATCCCATCACAGGTTTTGTTGACAGCCTGCATTTTTATAAACTGCGGATATTGGTCTTCTGTCTTAATGACAAAATCCATTATCTTAAATGTGTCCGTTTTGGCCTCTATCTCTCCGACATGGACCAATTCACCTTCTATCTCGTACTGCATAAACTACTATTTTTGATTACGTTAATTTGCTTCTCTAACTTATCCGTGATTCTATACATCTTGTTTTTACCATCTCTGACATATTCCACATATCCGTTTTTTACAAGCGATATCATCTTAGGACTAAAATTAGCCTGCTTAAGACCTAAGACAGTATGTAAATCTTTCCCGTTGATCGGCTGCCGTCTCTGTAGCTCGTTCAAAATAGAAAATGAAATATCTCCCTGCAAAGAAGTTAACCCGGCAAGGACCAATTTGCTCTTAATTATGTCAATTCTTCCCACTTTTTCCCACTTTTTGAATAAATTATTCTACAAATATACATATAAATATTATATATTTGCATCTAAATCAGATACTTTATGCTATTAAAAATACTTAATTTACTCTCTCCGATAATAGCTGGCTTTATCGGATACTTAATCGGGTCCTATTCCAAAAAACAAGCCAGCTCCGAACCCATTACCCCTCTCAATAATGACATAGATCAACCCACTATAAATTAAATTCACTGCAACGGCAGAGAATGAGCTTAATTGATAAGTTGAGGGACTTATTAATTGGTTTCGTTGAAAAACCTGATCATCCTAAGTGGTCAGGTTTTTTTATTTTCTAGGCTTTATGTGTGGATATCCTTTTATCTTTCCTTCTCTTATCCATCTCTCTACGATCTCAGCACCCTTCTGATTGATGGCAGATCCTTTATTGAAATTCTCTTGCTCTGTCAAAATTTGTAAATTCTCACTACTTGCACATAGACTAGGATCTATCTTGTTTTTAAAACAATACAACACAGACACAATATGATCAACATGATCACCACCTGAAAACCTACGATTGCTTAAATCCAAATGATTACAATTAGCATTTGTCAACCTATCAACGATACTTCTGTAGTGTGTCCTTGATGAAAAATAACTTTCCTCCTCTACAGGTATTTCAAATCCATTGTCAGATAATACCATTTTTACCTCATCAGACAACTCATTATATCCTAAGTACATGCTATTCCTTCTATCTGATTGTAACTTATATAATTCAAGTGATTCCTCGTATGTAAACATATATTTGATTTTTACAATGCAAATATATACAGAATTTATGCAATTTTTTAGCAATGTTATTTTAAATTGTTCACACTATACCCACCGCATGGATAAAATTTTATTCTGCTTTTGATTACACAAACCAAATTACATAAATATTGTCATTTTATTGAAAAAATTTCAATTTTGAGAGGATTTTCGTCCGAAATGGAAACAGAAAATTTCTTATATCAAAAGACTTGATTTAAAAAGAGGTCAAAAAAGGGACCTTAAAAAGGCAAAAAATCCCGTAGGTTATGGATTTGACAAAACGATTTAGGGGCTATGTGAGAAGAGATACTATAAATCTAAGGAATGATATGATTTTAAGAAGAAGTGCGCTCATATGTCTTTATTTTAAGCCAGTGTTTGACCACAGATATAGCACCAAAGTCGATTATCTGGTTCGACCATTACGAGCTCATGTCGGCAGATTCTTTTAGTTAAAACCGTTATGGTAGTAGATGAGACGGTGTTATAGATATTGAATTCTTCGTTGTCTACCATGGTGTGGATTGGATTAAGAGTAACATGGATATCCTTTGTGTCGTTCTAGGTCGGTTCCACATAGTTGGCATGTTAGCCTATTGTCTACGATGTGTTTCTTCCAGTGAGGGCATACGTAACGAGAGGTAGTTACTTCGGAATTGGGATATAGAATGGCAGATTGTGTTACCTGCATCCTATTGGCATTCCGTCGTGCTTGAATAAATAACCTGGGTAGATGTCTTGGACCACGCCTTGGATTTCTATATTGTCTGATGCTACAATGGTGTTGATTGATTGATCGGAGGATATCGGATATAGAAATGCTTTTTTGTTCTGTAATACATATCCTCTAATGACAGCTTTTCCGTTTATTAAAGCCACTACTAGCTTTTCCTGAATTTTAGGTTTAGTTATTTTGACTAATGCAATATCTCCTAGATTTGCGTTCTTTCCTTTGATCTGTGCTAGATCTACATCATTGGTGTCTATTCTTATGAGAAAGTATGCATCATATGGGTCTAACAAGTCTGATGATATAGGAACGGTAGTAATTGGTTCGGTTTCGTAATATAGGTGGTTCTTGTCTGTGTAATTTGGGACCAATGGAATATCTGAGGTATTGATTAGTCCACTGTTAAGGTTAGTGGATGATAATGATATCTTGCTTTTGTCTAAGGTAATTAATCCGGCAACAACTAATCTTTCTAAAGCTAGAGTTACTGACCGTAAAGATGTTTTCTTGATTACATTGATCATCTCTCTATATACAGGCTGCTTTCCTTTAGTTATTATCGCCTGTCTAATGAACGAATAAAGGTCTTGGTCTGGTTTGGATAAAAGTGCTTTCATTAGTAAAGATCTTCTGATGTTAGTCCTATGTCGTTTGTTGGAATGCCTTTGTTGGGCCCTATAATCTGGTTTGCGTTAAAGGCTATTGTATAAGCTTCTTTACGATCTACAAATCTGTTTTCGCTTGTAAGGAATCCTTTTTCGCATGGTGGTAATATTTCTCCGGTGATTCTTTCCAAATTATCAACACATTCCCGATGCCTATATCCAGTGACTACAATTCCTAAAGAGATGCCGATAGGTTGGTTGGTATATCGTCTTTCATCGTTGAAGTGGACTGCCGCACACAGGATATGTTCAATTGGTTTGCTCATAGTCCATCTTGTTTAAGCTTAGTGGATAGTTCCTTGAATGGGATAAGGTCTTCGAGGGTGTAGAAGGATGTCAACATTGTTAGATAAGGGTATATGTAGTTAGGTCGTGCTTTAGAGAACATTATGGCAGTATTTTGGATATCTCCTTGTCTAAGGGAATCTATTATTCTTTCAAAATCCCTAACGTCCATTACGTCATAACCTAAAAATTGCGCTCTTTCTGTGCGTTGATCTATATTTGTTTCGTCAAATATTTTTCCACTGAATTCACATAGAGCGTTTGTTGCAGCACATCCGAAGCATATGCCATTATATGATTTTCCATAAGTCATCATAGATATTTTGATCTTAGGATTTTCTAAAGCTTTAACCATTAAGTCTATGTAGTCAGATAGTTTAGCTGTTTGCATGAATTCTTGAAGCTTGTCCATATCTTAAACTGTTTGAGTTAAGGTTATTTGAAATCCTTTTGGCAATAATTTATAATTCGCCAGTACGGCAGGAAGGTCAAATGCCCATGAATTTTCTCCTTTCCTCTTAGAATTTTCGGTGTGTAAGCCAACAATATGATAACGATCATCGCAGGATTTGGCTAATATCCTTACGTCGACTGGATTAGAGTCTATTCCTTTGTCTTCACTTGATACAACTACTAAGAACGGACCGGGTTGATTCAATATAGCTTCTTTTAATATATCTCCGTAATCTGTGGTTTTTTTTACTTCTACTAACATATTGGTTTGGTTTTAATAAAGGTCTTCGCTAAAAAGGCCTAGGTTTTGATTCCCTTCGCCTAAAATTAATTGGTTTGCTGCCGTGGCTATCATTAAAGCTTCGTGCCTGGTTACAAAGCGGTTTGTATTTGTAAGAAATCCTTGAACTTCGGTATTGTGTATATTTTTTGCTATTGGGCTATATGGGAATCCATACATCTTGGCAAAGGTAGCTATGCAATTATTATGCCTTCTGCCAGCTATTACAAATCCGGTTTCTACATTAGTTGGTCCATTGGCGTAAGACTGGCCATCTTGATAAACACATGCGGCACATATGATAAACTCTTTAGGCTTTTCGTTGTGTGAGTCAATTGTTTTGGCAATATAGTCTTTTAGTTTTTCTAAATTTGCTTTGCCAAATTCCGCACCTGTTGAAGTTTCCCACAAACCACTATCATCTTTACATTCATCCTTGTCGATGCCGTC
>JADLHV010000202.1 GCA_020848595.1 Bacteroidia bacterium | reverse complement strand
TTGCACCTAAGTTTATTTAAATGGGAAAATCTTTTCAACTCGATTCGATTGAGTCTGCAATCGAGGATATAAAAAATGGCAAATTAATAATTGTGGTTGATGACGAAGACAGAGAAAATGAGGGTGACTTTTTAACTGCTGCTTCGAATGTAACTCCAGAAATGATTAATTTCATGGCTAAAGAGGGTCGTGGATTAATTTGTGTTCCTTTGCTTCCTAGTCGTTGTCTTGATTTAGAACTCGATATGATGGTGAGTTCTAATAATTCGCTTTATGAAACTCCATTTACAGTTTCTGTTGATTTAATTGGTCAAGGAACTACTACTGGAATTTCTGCTTCTGATAGGTCTAAAACCATTCAAGCTCTTATTAATCCATCTACCAAAGTAAGCGACTTAGCGCGTCCTGGACATATATTCCCCTTAAAAGCTCAAAATGAAGGCGTATTAAAAAGAGCTGGACATACTGAGGCAGCTATTGATTTTGCTCGTCTAGCTGGATTAGAACCTGCAGGATGTATTGTAGAAATCCTTAAAGAAGATGGTGAAATGGCCCGTATGCCGGAATTAGTAGAAATTGCTAAGAAGTTTAACTTGAAGATTGTTTCTATTGAAGATTTAATCAAATATAGAATTAAAAACGAAAGTCACGTTAAACGCGAAATCTCTGTTGAAATGCCTACTGCTTATGGCGACTTTGAAATGATAGCTTATTCGCAAATATCCGATGGAACTCAACATCTTGTTATTAGAAAAGGTACTTGGGAGAAAAATGAGCCTATTTTAGTGAGGGTTCATAGCAGTTGTATGACTGGAGACATATTTGGATCTTGTCGCTGTGATTGTGGTGAACAACTACATTCGGCTCTTCATATGATTGAATCGGAAGGAAAAGGTGTTGTTTTATATATGAATCAAGAAGGCAGAGGTATTGGATTATTAAACAAACTGAAAGCTTATAAACTTCAAGAGCAAGGATTAGATACTGTTGATGCTAATTTAGAGCTTGGATTTAAAATGGATGAACGCGATTATGGTATAGGAGCGCAAATTTTAAGAGACTTAGGCGTTTCGAAAATGAAATTAATTAGCAATAACCCTAAAAAGCGCACAGGACTTATTGGATATGGCCTCGAAATCGTTGAAAATGTTCCAATCATTACTATTCCCAATCCGCATAACGCTCAATATTTGATTACTAAAAAAGAGAAGATGGGCCACGAGCTTTAGTCTTTAATTATAGACCTAATCGATTTTTTTTAGGTAAAATGGTTTTAAACATTTAGATAACTCAATCGACCTATAAAGAGAGTAACATTGGTCAATCTAGTATAGAATTAAGGAAATAATCTAACGATATTCCAAACACCATTAATTAATCTGTATTGCAATCTATCGTGCAATCGACTTGTACGTCCTTGCCAGAATTCTATTTCGGTTGGAACAACTATATATCCACCCCAATGTTTTGGTCTAACAGGTTTTATAGATTTGTATTTTTCGAGAGCCGTTTGCATTGCTAATTCTAGGTCTTCTCGAGAACTTAATTGCTCACTCTGTGCACTAACAATAGCTCCAACTTGACTTTCGAAGGGTCTTGAGTAAAAATAATGATCGCTTTCTTCTTCACTAATTTTATGTGCGACACCTTCTACCCTCACTTGACGTTCTAGTTCTAACCAAACAATATTTAAGGCAACTTGAGGATTTGCTTCAATTTGGAGTCCTTTGCTACTATGATAATTAGTAAAGAACACAAAACCTTCGTCTTTAATAGCTTTCAATAAAACAATTCTACTATCCGGTTGATTTAAATGCACAGTACATAAGCACATGGCATTAGGCTCAGCAATTTCGGCATTCATTGCATTATCAAACCAAATTCTAAATTGATGAATAGGATTTGGGTCTACGTCATGTTCTAGTAGTTCCGATTTGCGATAATCAGAACGCAAAGCCGCTATTTCCTCATTATGCGTCATTTTTACTAAACAGACTTTTTAACTTTAATTCAATAACCCCGAAAAAAGCTTCTCTAAAAATTTTCTTACTCATTTTAGAGCTCCCTAAAGTACGATCAGTAAAGATAATTGGTACTTCTTGAATTTTTATACCTTTTAAAAAGGCCTTAAATTTCATTTCAATTTGAAAAGCATAACCTTTAAATTTAATTTTATCTAAGTTTATTGCTTGTAAAGTTTCGCGGGTATAGCAAACAAATCCGGCTGTGGCATCACGTATTGTCATTCCAGTTATAAAGCGTACATATACGCTGGCATAATAGCTCATAATAACGCGACTCATAGGCCAATTGACCACATTAACCCCAGTTAAATAACGCGAACCTACTGCTAAGCCAGCGCCCTCTGATTCACAAGCATGCAAAAGTTTAATCAAATCTTCTGGATTATGAGAGAAATCTGCATCCATTTCAAAAATATACTTATAGGTTCTAGCTAAACACCAGTTAAATCCAGCGATATAAGCAGTACCTAATCCATTTTTTTCTTGTCTCGACAATAAATGCAGACGATCTTTAAACTCGTTTTGAAGCGATTTGACAATATCCGCAGTTCCGTCTGGGGAATTATCATCGACAATAAGGACTTCAAATGCTGGCGTTAAGCTCATAACCTTTCGAATGATGGCTTCTGCGTTTTCCTTTTCGTTGTAGGTGGGAATTATGACAATATTCGTAGACAAATCAAAAAAATTATATAAAATCGGTGCAAATTAGCATTTTATTTGTAGTTTTAAAATGAGAGATTAATGAGTAAGGCGATTTTTTTTGACCGAGATGGCGTTTTAAACCGAGAAATCGGTGATTATGTCTGCCATATTGACGATTTTGAAGTATTACAAGATAGTGTAGAATGCGTAAAATTGGCTAAAGACAAAGGTTTTAAAGTGATAGTGGTAACCAATCAGGGTGGAATTGATAAAGAACTCTATTCGGTCGATGAACTAAAAACTTTTCACGATAAATTACAAGATGCTTGTAGAAACGGCAGCACTTTAATTGATGATTTCTATTTTTGCCCTCACCATCCTATTAAAGGAAAATGTCTTTGTCGCAAACCCGATTCCTTAATGATTGAAAAAGCCATAGCTAAATATCAATTAAATCCGGCACTTTGTCTAATTATTGGCGATACAGAACGCGATATAGAAGCGGGACAAAAAGCTGGTATTTCGACCTTGCTAATACAACCAAACACGGAAAAAAAACGTCTATTGGAAGAGGCTATTGAAAAGTTAATTTTGTCAGAAAAAAAATCGTGACATAGTTTTTGATATAGACTTTATCGATTAACCAATTGAAATACCTTTTTGTTAAACCACTTAAAAAAAATTAAATTTGCGTAATGTATAAGTATTTTTCACTTATTGTTCTTGCGGCTTGTCTATTATTAGTCAACGCTCAGACCAGTCCTGGACAAAAACCCAAATCAACGGCCACTAAAACGCCAACCAAAGCGGCTGCTACCAAAACTAAATCAACTTCTAAAGCTTCTACCGCCAAGGTTACCTTCACTATCAACGGCAAATTAGAAAATTATCCTAAATTTCATATTCGTTTAAATTTATACCATTACAATAAAATTGTGATTTTAGATTCATTGAATACAGATGATTCGGGATACTTTAAATTTAAGAAAACCTTGCCAGAAAATAGTGTTGTATATGTTCAATATTCTTCTAGCAATGCTGTTCCTTTAATTGCTGAAAATGGTGCTGTATTTAACTTAGTGATTCACACCAATGTTAATGGATTAAATTACGATTTAACAGGGAAAAAAATTGACAAGTCAATCAGTTTATATAATTTTTTAAATCGTTTTTCGAAATTAAACAGTGAGGTTAATGCGATAGAATCTCAAATTAGGTCGGTAACGGATGCCAATCAATACTATCAATTACAGGAGTATGGTTCTATTAAACAATCGGAGCTTAATTTATTAATGGATAGTGGGCTTCAATATAAATCGCCATTAGAATCCTACTTTATATTATTTAATTTAATGGAGCAACAAACACCTTCCGACTTTAAGAAGATCTTTCCTAGAATGGAGCCAAATATGGTAAACAATACCTATTATAAAGATTTAAAAAGTTTATATGAGGCTAATAAAGGTGTTGAAATGGGAGATATGGCTCCAGATATCGATTTACCACAACCAGATGGAACAACCTTAAAGCTTTCATCTTTGCGTGGAAAAGTAGTTTTAATCGATTTTTGGGCATCATGGTGTGGACCTTGTCGAGCAGAATTTCCCAATGTTAAGGC
>JADLHV010000201.1 GCA_020848595.1 Bacteroidia bacterium | reverse complement strand
GTCGAATATAAACCAAAACAATATCTAACGTTGCAAGAATTTAATACTGGACTCGGTTTATTACAAGCTGTCCCAGGTCCTACATTTACTATTGCTACTTTCGCTAACGGAATTGCTATGCGAAAATTAGGCTATGGTATTAATGGTCAGTTAATTGGCTGTCTTGTTGGTACGCTTGCAATATTTTTACCCGGTACTTTACTGATATTTTTCGTCTATCCATTTTGGAATGAATTAAAAACTTACCCTATAGTCTATCGGTCGCTCGACGGTATAATCTCTGTCTCAATTGGTTTTCTTTGGTCGGCAGCTATATTTATGTTAAAGCCGTATTTTGTTACTCCAAGATTATTTGCTGATTCGGATCAGTGGCAAGCTTTACTAATATTCGGAATAACTTTATTATATTTGCGTAATCGAAAATTGCCAGCTTTCTTACTTGTTATTGTAACAATTTTGGCTGGTTATCTGTTTTGATATAAATCGTTATGTTCAAAAAAGCAATTATACTGTCCTTTCTTTGTGCCACTTTTTCTTTATTCGCTCAAAATGGCAATACAAGTAAGGTCAATCTTGATAGTGGACTAATTCAATTCTCTGGATTGCTTTTATCTTCAGATAGTATTTTTCCAATTCCATTCGCTACCATTCACGTTATTGGAAAGCCTTATGGCACTTACTCTAATTTAGATGGTTATTTCTCTTTCCCTGCTAGATTAGGCGATACAATAGTATTCACTCATGTCGAATTTCAAGAAACTCGCTTAGTTATTCCTGATACTTTGCATGATTATAAATATAGTATCGTTAAACTAATGTCTAAAGATACTTTTAACTTTCCTGGCCATATGATAATGGCTATGCCTCCTCGTGCCACTTTCGATTATATTTTTGCAACTCAGGATATTCCAAATGACGATATGGCAAGAGCTAAAGAGAATTTAGACCGCGAAGAACTCAAAGAACAAGCCGCTAGTCTCAGTGGTTCGGATGCTTCTGAAGCCTATAAAATTCTTGCTCGAAATAATATAGGACGACCATATTACGCCACAGGCCAAATTCCACCAATGAATATTATGAACCCTTTTGCTTGGGCTCAATTCTTCGAAGCTTGGAAACGTGGAGATTATAAACGCAAGAAAAAATAATCTATTAATTAAACTTTTTTAGCTTCCTCAATTTTGCCATATTCTTATAATTGGTACTTATTACTTGTGTCTTTAATCGTTGTAATGAAATCTATAGTTCATCCTTAGAAATAAATTTAGTGATATTAGTTATCAAAATACTAAAATAAAAAAAGGACACTGTTTGAGTGTCCTTTTTAAAATATTATGATTACTTGATTTAGTAATTGTTGAGCATCATTGGCATTACAAGCATTACCACTTCTTCATCTGATTCATTTTCATTTGGAAGCAATAAACCAGCTCTATTTGGCGTAGATAAACGTAGAACGACTTGGTCATGATCGATGTTTGAAAGCAATTCGAGTAAGAATCTAGAGTTGAATCCAATTTCGATATCTTCTCCATCGTATTCACATGTTCTTTTCTCGTTAGCCTCATTTGCAAGTTCTATATCTTCGGCACTTGCTGCTAATTCGTTACCGGTAATTTTTATACGTATTTGATGCGTAGTTTTATTAGAGAAATTAGAGACACGTTTAACCGTTTCTAGAAAATCAATACGATTTATTCCAATAATATTATTGTTATCTTGTGGAATAACAGCTTTATAGTCTGGATATTTTTCATCAATTAAACGACAAGAAAGTTTAAGGTTTTCGGTGGTGAAAAATACATTCGACTTATTAAAATCAATTTGAATAGGTGTAACGTCGTTAGTCAAAGATGATTTTAATAAATTCAAAGCTTTCTTAGGTAGAATAAAGGAATGTTCTAGTCCTGGTTTGATATCTGTTCTAGTCAATTTAACTAAACGATTGGCATCAGTTGCTACAAAGTTGATACTATCGTTGCTCAATTCAACAAATACACCTGTTAAATTTAATCTAAGATCGTCGTTTCCAGTTGCAAATAATGTTTTGCTGATACATCTCAATAAAACGTTAGAAGGCATTGCAATCGAATTCTCAGAATCAATTTCTGGAACTTTCGGGAAATCGGCACCACTTTGTCCTGCTAATTTATAACGACCAAAAGCCGTGCTTAATTCGATACCAAATGTTTCCTCGTTGACAGTGAAGGTAATGGGTTGTTCATTAAGCATCTTAACTGTATCGATTAACAGCTTAGATGGAATTGCAACCAATATATCGTCTTTTGATTCAACTTTTAAACTGGTCGACATTGATGTTTCTAAATCTGTGGTCGAAATCGTCAGATTACCGCCTTTTATATCAAAGAGAAAATTATCCAATATTGGGAGTACAGGTTTGGATACAATCGCTCCACTAACTCTTGTTAGATGTTCTAATAATTCAGGTGCCGCTACAATAAATTTCATAAGAAGTATATTCTTTTTTATATTTTGCGAAAGTAGATAGACCCTATTGTCTTATATTCACAATATTCTACGTTTTATTCACAACCATAATGATTCCAAGGTCTAGAAGATTTTCCCTGGATTGAGTATGCCTTGTGGGTCAAAACTCGATTGTATACCTTTCATTAATCTTAAATGTGCCTCACTCATTACTATAGACATATAGGGCTTTTGCACTAGTCCAATGCCGTGTTCACCACTTATTGTACCACCGTATTCTTTACATTTTTCAAAGATTTTTCGAATGGCTTCTGGTAAGGTTTCTTGCCATTTTGTTTCACTCATGTCGTTTTTTAATATGTTTACATGCAAGTTGCCATCGCCAGCATGCCCATAACAAACGGCCTCAAATCCATATTCGCTCGCTATTTGCATCACAAATTCATATAATTGAGGTAAATAACTTCTTGTAACTACAGTATCTTCTTCTTTATAAATAGATTGACGTTTAACAACTTCTCCAATCGAACGCCTGATTTTCCATAATTTCTCTATGGTTTCGCTATCTTCTGCCATTAATACCTCCAAAACTTCGTGGGATTCTAATGCAGTATAGATTTTTTCGCATTGTGGCATTAACGCCGATTCTTCAAATGCATCCACCTCAATTAACAAGTAAGCATTTTCTTCGCCTTGCGTAAATGCAATTTGCTGATGTTCTATGGATAGTTTAACCCCTTTTTTATCCATAAATTCTATAGCAGATGGTTGAACACCAGTATTAAATATCGATGATACACAGGCACATGCTTGTCGAGCTTCAGAAAATTTAGCAAGCATCAATGAACGAAAGGGTGGGTAGGGTAGTAGTTTAACTCTTATTTTAGTAATAATACCCAATGTGCCTTCACTGCCAATCATTAATTGTGTGAGATTATAGCCAGTTGAATTCTTTAATACATTGGCCCCAGTTTGGATAATATCACCATTAGCTAATACAATTTCTAGATTTAGAATATAATCTCTGGTAGTACCATACTTAACGCATCTTGGTCCTCCACTGCTATGCGCAACGTTGCCGCCAAGTGTACAACTCCCTTTGCTAGCGGGATCAGGAGGATAAAATAGTCCAAGGGCTTGAACGGCTTCTTGAAATGTTTCGTTAATGACGCCTGGCTCTATAGTGGCTTGATAATTGTCGGTATCGATTTCGAGTATGCGATTCATCTTCTCGAAACTAATGACAACACCTCCATATATGGGTAAACATGCTCCACTTAAACCTGTTCCGGCTCCTCTAACGGTTAATGGAATATTATTTCTAGT
>JADLHV010000200.1 GCA_020848595.1 Bacteroidia bacterium | reverse complement strand
ATCCAGTTACCATAATTCGAAAAATTCGCTTTCAAATCTTGGTCATTCGAAGCCGCTACCGATATAACGCCATTAAAAGAAGACGGATAAGTACGGATAGAACTATTGTCATTACCTGCAGCTGCAACAACTACAATATTTTTCGATGCGGCGTAATCCATTACCTTTTGACCTGTATTAGAAAAACTCGAGCCACCCCAACTTAAACTAATAACTCTTGCACCAGCATCAATGGCATAAATTATACCTTCGTAACCAGAGGCAACTTGACCAGGCCTTGTACTATCAGAACATGCTATAGGTAAAATAGAGATACCATAACCTATAGAGGCAATTCCAATTGAATTATTAGTTGCAGCAGCGGCAATACCTGCACAATGCGTGCCATGCGAAAACATGCTCCGATTATTAAAAGGCGGATTAGGATTGCCGATTTTATAAGTTGAATTCCAGCCAAGACGATCATCGACATAACCATTACCATCGTCATCTATCCCATTATTGGCAATTTCGGCTGAATTGACAAACATAACCGATTGCAGATCTTCGTGTTTAATATCAATTGCATCATCGACAATAGCGACTAGAATTTTTGGATCACCAATTCTAATATCCCAAGCTTGAGAAGCAGCTATTTTTTGCAAATGCCATTGATTGACATGTAAGTCATTAGGTGTAGCATAAAACAAATCATAAGGAGCAAATTCTATGTATTGGAATAAATCTACTTTATTTAGATTTAAGACAAAATCATCCGAATAAGTATCGTTAGAAAGATCTACTCTATAAATCAATTTTAATTCAGAAGATAGACTATTAGGAAACATGCGTCTTCGAAAGACTTGAACTTCTTTATTTTTAAAATAATTATCAATTACTTCAAAAACTTTAGCTTCATCATTAGAGGTTTTTAATTGAAAATAAATTGTTTTCTTTTCAATCGATTTAGTTTTAGCATTGATGGCAGTACCCTGACCATTCAGTCCTAAAATAACTAACAACCCCAAAACGGCAGTTACAATTATTTTATACATGCTACAAAATAAAGACTTTACCCATAAAAATCCTAATAATTAGGGCTAAAATACATGGATAAAAAGACTTTAATGTGCTTCTAACCAATTATTTCCGGAACCAGCTTCAGCAATTACGGGCACTTTTAAAGGCATAGCATTTTGCATTTCTGTGGTTATCAGCTTCTTAAGTTCTTCTAACTCAGATTTATGACCATCAAAAATCAATTCGTCATGAACTTGTAAAATCATTCGAGATTTAAAATTTCCCTCTTTCAATTTTCTTTGAACATTAATCATAGCCAATTTAATCATATCGGCAGCAGTACCTTGAATAGGCGCATTAATAGCATTTCGTTCGGCAAAACTTCTAACAGTTGCATTAGCCGAATTAATATCACGTAAATATCTTCTTCGCCCCATTAAAGTTTCGACATATCCCCTATTTCTAGCCTCATCTACCACTTTAGTCATATACGATTTAATACCAGGAAACTGAGTAAAGTAATTATCTATAATTTCTTTAGCTTCCGTTCTGCTGATTCCAAGATTTTCGGCAAGTCCAAAAGCTCCTTGACCATATATCAATCCGAAATTAACACTTTTAGCCTTATAACGCATTTCTTTTGTTACGTCTTCGATAGCAACTCCAAAAACTTTAGCGGCAGTAGCAGTGTGAATATCAATATTATTAGCAAAAGCTTCCATCATCCCTGGATCTTCACTCATGCTAGCAATAACTCTTAATTCAATTTGAGAGTAATCGGCACTTACAATCACAAAATCTTCATTTCTTGGGATAAAAGCTTTACGCACTTCCCTTCCTTTTTCAGTTCGAATTGGAATATTTTGCAAATTTGGATTAGTAGAGCTTAAACGACCCGTAGCAGCAACAGCTTGATTAAACGTAGTGTGCACTCTACCTGTTTGCGGATTAATTAAGTTAGGCAAAGCATCGACATAAGTAGATTTGAGCTTTTGAAGTCCTCTAAAATCCAAAATATCTTGAACAATAGAGCTTTTGTGAGCGAGCTTAACCAAAATATCTTCACCCGTTTGATATTGACCCGTTTTAGTTTTCTTCGCCTTATCGTCTAACTTAAGTTTATCAAACAGAATTTTACCCAATTGAAGCGGAGAAGCAATATTAAAACGTTCGCCAGCTTGTTCATAAATTCGAGCTTCTATGTCTACCACTTCTTTAGTAATTTCAACCGAGTATTGATTTAAAAATACGTCATCGATACGACTACCTTCTCTTTCCATTTCTGCGAAAACAGGCACAAGAGGCAATTCAATTTTCTCATAAATTGTAGTGGCATTTAAAGCGCCAATTTTAGGGGCTAGCACATCTTTAAGTTGCAAGGTAATATCAGCATCCTCAGCAGCATATTCCTTCACTTTATCGATATCAACATCCGACATTTTAAGTTGATTTTTACCTTTTTTTCCAATCAACTCTTCTATAGAAACGGGTTCATAATTTAAGTATTGCCTAGACAATTCATCCATGTTATGACGTTTATCAGGCTCAATTAAATAATGCGCTAACATTGTATCAAAATACGGTTCGCTAATTTCTATTCCATAATTTTTAAGAATTTGCAAATCATATTTAAAATTCTGAGCAATTTTCAAAGCTTTAGAATTAAAAGCCGGAGCAAACATTTTTAGGTCATCTGGACTAGAAATTTTTACATAATAGCCTTCACCTTTTTTAAATGCGATAGCCAATCCCAAAGCTTCAGCATTTAGCGCATCCAAACCAGTAGTTTCAGTATCAAAACAAAAAGCCTCCGCATTCAGCATTTTATCGAGTAATGAGCGCCTAGCCTCATCAGAATCCACTAAAAAATATTGATGATCTACCGAATTAATATTAGCATAAACTGCTTCAGGATCAGGAATATACTCATCTTCAACGACAGAGACACTTTGAGTTTGAGTAGAAGTTTGACTGAACAAATCCGGTTGAGAAGACACTTTAGGGGCAATTTTAGCTGGCGTCGATTCACCTTCTTCGCCTAGCACCCTTTTAGAGAGT
>JADLHV010000199.1 GCA_020848595.1 Bacteroidia bacterium | reverse complement strand
TTGGTATCGTTAAATAGAAATAATATTGAAATTCTTAAATTAACAAGTCTAGAGGCTTAGTAAAGCCATTATTCTAGCCCTATATTTCGATACTCTTAATGTGCATTTACTGAACACATTTCTTTTTTGTTCATAAATTATCTGGTTTAATATACAACCTTTCATTTTACATTTGTGTCTTCTTATGGTTACTTTACTTAAGAAAATCAAGTTTTACTATGAAATTAAAATTTTACAAAACCACTCTTTTTTCCACTTTTCTTAGTCTTTTTATATTCAGTTCAGCTGCGCTTAATGCTCAATGTTCTATTACTTATGAAGGCTCTCTTTGTGTTGGCAATCCGATTAGCTTTTCTTGTAATACTATTGGTTCCTCTCAATTTAATTGGGATTTTAATGGAGAAGGTTCTAATCTATTTCAATGTAATCCTATATTTACATTTGCTAGTCCAGGCATTAAAACCATTAATTTAAGCCTCAAACTTATTGATGGTAGTTCGTGTAATGCGCAAATAACTTTCAAAATCTCTGAGCCTCCTGTTATTAAATCCTCTTCTATTTCTAATTATATTCAGTGTTTTAAAGATAATAACTACTGTTTTAATGATAGTTCGACTGTTGCTAATGACTCTATTTGTAAACGCACTTATTTATTTGATGATGGCTCTATATATACTTTCTATGGCAACGGCAAAATTAATTTCTGTCATCATTTTCTAGACCCTTCTGGTGGGATTTACGGTGTAACAGTTACAGCTGTTTCTTGCAATGGTTGTAGCAGTAGTAAACGTTTAAACTTTATTGCACAAATTAGACCTAGATTGTCGCCTAATTTTACTTCACCAATTCCTGTTGCATGTGATAGTTTGCTTCTAACTGTAACCAATACTTCTGCTATTCTAAGTGATAGTATTCAATCTTTCGAATGGGATTGGGGCGATGGATCTAAAACTATTGGCGATAAGAATCAATTAAGTAAATGGGGCGTGCAAGTGCAACATAAATATAAAACGCCTGGACCTAATAACGGATACTTTGATATCCAATTGACAGTTACAGATCATTTTGGTTGTACAGAATCTTTCTTGTATAAAAACGCAGCAGCAGTTTTATTTACTCAACTAAAATTATTAGCTAATTTTGATTCTGTTTGTATTTCTAACTCGGAAATTGAATTTAAACTCAATGAGGGTGAAATCTCTATGGGCACTAATCCTTTGTATATTTTTGAAGTCCCCACTATCCCTTCTAATATTCAAAGAAGCTGGTCTGCTGCTCATAAATTCTCTAAACTTGGCCCTCATTTAGTTAAATTCTCTTTCTCTCATCCTATTCCAGGTTGTAGCAGAACAATAACCGATACTATTCTAGTTGTTGGACCTCTATCTATTATAGAAAATGGTATTCCAAATGACATGAGCAGTAAAGGCAAATACCAATGTATTGTTAAAGACTCGGTGCACTTCTCTAATTTTAGCCAGTTTTACCATAATGATGATGATTTTATAGATGACGATAGTGTATTAATTCAAAATAAAGGTTTTAATGCCCCTTTAGTCCATGTATTTAATTTTGGATCTCAATCTACCCTTAAACCAAAAAATCAAGTGCGCTCTGACAATCATACTATAAGGGTTTGGGATTTCGGCGATGACTATTGTGAACGTTGCACTACTGATTCTAAAAACTATAAAAATATCACTAAGAATTGCCGCTATAGTAAAGACATGCTGCCAACTCATTTATATAAAGATTGGCAAGATATTTATACAACTGAATTTTCTACAAAAGCTCAAACAATGGCTTATTTTAATGCAGATTCTGGTTTTATAAATACACGCAAAGTTTGTGCCGATGATAGCTTATCTATTGTGCGTGACTCAGTGCTTTTTTATGCCAATAATCCGATGGGCATTCAAACGAAAGATTCAAGTATTTTTATAAATATAACTAAAAATGTCTTATCTAATTTTGCATTGGTTGGACCTACTAGAGAAGATTTTAATCAAACTTGTTATCTATATATTAAGAGTAACAATAGTATTTACTTAGACCCAAATAATGGCAATCCAACTCAGTTAATTACTGGTAATAATAAAATAAAACTTTTAGCTGGACAGAGTTTAATTCTCCAATCGGCATTAGATACTGTATACTACCACTATTTTGTTGAACTTAGTCAAGATACTATTTCTAAGAACTTATCTTTAAATAAAAAGGTATGGAAAAACATCGCCAATACCTCTATTTCTCCTTTTGATAGCATCAATCCTGCACTGCATAGACAAAGGTTCTATTTGGGAAATGATGTTCATTGTTTCGAAGCTAAATTGTATGTTAAAGACATTAAGCACCCTTTAGCTTGTGCTTCAGAATCTTCAGTAAAATTAGCCTTAGCTCCTCCTTCAGCTCAAAATCTTAGGAAGAGTGGATTGCAATGTTTTGGTAGCGATCAATCTAATTACGGTATCACTTTTATACTAGATGAAACTAAGCCGGGTTGCAATACAACTTGGGTGGAAATCAATACCAATTATCAAGCTGATTCAAATAATTGGACATTGGCAGTGGGTAAAAACTTAAGTACTGGACAAATTTCAATGGGTGATTTACCTCCTGTTAATCCGCCATATCTCGCGTTCACTGGCTCTAAAGCTCCTGGTACTCATTTTTCTGTTCAATATGGTTCATCTGAAATTATAAGCTCTGATGGTACAATTGATGTTGGTTTAATTATTGGAAATGGTTTGCATTCTAATGGAATTTATCCCCAAGAATGCCAAGACACTGTTATCTATAGAGATTTCGCTCGTTTCCCCATTATTGATGCTTCATTCGAAATTCTAAGTGGAAGAATCATTGATGATGCTACTAATTTTTGTAAACTCGACCCAATTGTGCTGCGTCCAAAAATTAATAATAAAACGAATATTCAAGACCTTGGAAGTACATCCTACTCCATTACAAATTTAAATGCTGGTAAATTTCATAATCAATTCTATAAATATGAAATTAAAGAAACTTATGACAGATTTAAAGAAATTCATAAAGATTCTAATTTTTTAATGGATTATTTAGTGATTGAAAGAAAACGAATATTTGAAAATGATACAACTATTACAAGTCAAACTATTCCAATTGCTAAAATTTTTCAATGGCATGTAGAAGCCGATATAAGCGAAGTTTATGATGCATTTAAGTCGCAATTAAATAGTTATTCTCTCAATTTAAATGACTTTAATTCAAATGAACTTACTCAACTCATTTGGAATGGTGTAGGTAGTATTGGCAAGAATTATACAGGTTCGCGCGGACTTGTAGACACTAGTGGTTTTGGTCATCTAATTCGATTTACAAAAATTGCCGACTCTAAATTATCACTACATAAAAGAGATTCTAGTTTTACGCCTCATGAATCTCATTTTGGCCGAAATAATCAATTATACGAGGCCTATGAAATTAAACCTGAATTTAATGGATTTTATTTAGTTGAATTCGCTGTTAAAAGTCCAAATCCAAAATATTGTACTATCAATAGCTTTCAGAAAGCCATAGTTGGATTCTTTGTAGAAATGAATTATCAAGATACAATTATTTGCCCTGGTCAAACTTTATATACTAAACCGCAATTACACTACTACAATCAATACCCTGAAATTTATACAACAGGATGCCCAAATCCAAATTCAAGTCTGCTCGATTGCTACGATTACTGGAGAAATAGAATCGCTGAAGCTGGAAATGCAAACAGAGAAGGGTATACTATACATGACCTTAATAAAGACGATGATGGAACTCACCCTCAATCTATTTTTGGTGGTTATCCATATAGTATAACTGGATTAGAGAATTTACCCAATAATGTCCTAAAAATAGGTGGAAATAATTTTGATTTATACTACAATTTAGATACGGGAAAAACCTATGTTATCAGAACGGCATCTTCAGATAGTATGGGATGCAGAGATACATTTGTTCAAAATATTCACGTGATTGCAAGTCGTGCAAAAATTAAATTATCACACGAAAATATCAATTGTAATTCTATCATTAGTTTAAGTGACTCAAGTTATCTTCAAGATCCTATTAGTCAAATAACAGGTCAGCCAAGTACTAAATTCAATCGTTGGACAATAAACTGGAATGATAAGTCTTTAAATAATACCACTGAGATATTCAATACTTTTCCAAATGAAATTGAACATACCTATGCTCGAAATGGCAACTATATGATTAAACTTACTGTGCAAAATGAGCTTGGATGTAACTCAATGGATTCTATGTATGTAAGTTTTCCTGGTCCAATTCCGTTTTTTGATACTCTACAACCTAGACATTATTGTAGAAACGAAAGTATCCAATTCTATAATGAAAGCTACTATAAAACCAGTGATTCTTGTACATGGATATGGGATTTTGATGATGGCAATTTTAAATTTCAATCTTTTGATATTAATTCAAACAATAATCCTATAAATTATTCCTATAAAAATCAAGGAACATATTTGCCTAAGCTATATTTATACTACAAAAAAAGAGTCAATAATTCGTATATTAATTGTAGAGATGTATTTCCGAATTCAGATTACAAAGAAAACAATCAATTTATATTTATAAATCCTTGCGACTCAACGTCTATAAACAGTTTAGAACTTTCGAACTCTGTACTTATGTATCCAAATCCAGCTAACAATTGGGTTACATTTGAATCAAAAGAACCTGTTACAATTAGTATTTATAATACATTAGGTCAGGAAATAGAAACTTTAAATATCGAAACGATAGGCTATTTTGATTTACGACATTTAAGTGCTGGTATTTATATTGTTAAAACTTCTGAAGAAAAGATTATTGGTAAATTAATTGTCAATTAGACAATGGCTATTATCTAATAATTTCTACTAATAAATGGCTTAAGAAAATTCAACTTTTAGGTTCATTGTTTTAAATGAAACAACGAAATACATGGTTGAGATTTAAATCTTTCCTCAAAATGGGATTTAAATGGTGGAAACTTGTCTGTTAATTTAGTAAAAGTTTCAAACTCCTTTCTTTATTTTGCCTTTGGTTTGATGCGCCCAGAAGATATATTAAAACAGTACTTTGGCTACGATAATTTTCGTCCTTTACAAAAAGATATTGTCTTAAACATTCTAGACCAAAAAGACACTATTGCCTTACTTCCAACTGGTGGTGGCAAATCTATTTGCTTTCAGGTTCCTGCGCTTATGTTAAATGGTTTATGTCTTGTTGTAACACCCTTAGTTGCCTTAATGAAAGACCAAGTTGAAAATCTTAAAAGCAAAGATATTAAAGCACTTGCTCTTTTTGGAGGGATGAGTAGGAAAGAACTAGAGTTTGAAATGGAAAATTGTGTGAACGGAAAATACAAATTTCTTTATGTCTCTCCAGAACGTTTACTAAGTAAGAATTTCATTAGTTATGCGGTGAATATGAAATTCAGTTTTATTGCCATAGATGAAGCACATTGTATTTCGCAATGGGGCTATGATTTTAGACCTCCATATCTAAAAATTGCAGAATTTAGAGAGCGTATTGGCA
>JADLHV010000198.1 GCA_020848595.1 Bacteroidia bacterium | reverse complement strand
ATGGTATAAATACCTCTGGAATCGGTATTGGACGGGATATAGTAGCCATTATCGACAAAGGGACAGCAAATGAAAAACGCTTTGTTTTAAATGCTTTTTATTCTGCAAAATTAAATTCGTTTACAACAGGTGATATTAAATATCAACTGGAAGGAATTGCCGATGGATTGCATACTTACACTCTAAAAGTTTGGGATGTATACAATAATTCGAGTGAAGCAACTATTGAGTTTTTAGTTAAAAATAATGACGATGTACAATTAGAACATGTGCTTAATTACCCAAATCCATTTAGTACTAATACGATTTTTCATTTTGACCACAATCTATCAGGACAAAATTTAAACGTTGTTATAACTATAATGACAGTAACTGGAAAGGTTATGAAAACTATTGAAGCTTATGTACCCAATGCGCCTGGTCATGTGTCATCAATAACCTGGAATGGCAGAGATGATTATGATGATAAGCCTGCCAAAGGGGTATACATTTATCGAATAGTTGTAACAACCGAGGATGGTCGCAAAGCAGAAAAGGTCGAAAAAATGGTCATTCTAAACTAATTAATAAAAAAAAATCTATATTTGCATCCTATTGAAAATACTGTACTAAATTTTTTTTACCAGTAAATGTTTATTTTTAAGCAAATTAGCCTAAAGGGCCTTTTTATCGCAACAGCGTGTTCTGCTGTATATTCTATTTCTGCACAGACATCAATTAGTAGAAGTCAGTTAGCCGGTCAACAGAATGTTATTACCACTGCTGTGCCTTTTCTTACAATTTCACCTGATAGCAGAAGAGCTTCTATGGGTGACGCAGGTGTTGCTAGTTCTCCTGATGCAAATTCGGTTTTTTGGAATGCCGCTTCTTTAGCCTTTGCAGATAAAGATTATGGTATCGCTACTTCTTATGCTCCTTGGTTAAGAAGCTTGGTGCCAGGTATTTCTTATAATTACTTAGCTGGTTATGGTAGGATTAATAAACGCTCTATTATTGGAGGGTCTTTTAGATTTTTCTCTTTTGGTGAAATTAATTTTACCGATGATGTTGGTAATCCTCTAGGAAAATTTAATCCTAGTGAATATGCTATCGATGTTTGTTATGCGCTTCAAATGAGTAAACATTGGGCTGTTGGAGTAGATTTAAAATATATCAACTCTAATTTAGCTGGTACTCGTCCACTTAATGGAATTACCCCTAAAGTAGGAAGAAGTGGTGCTGGTGACCTTTCTGCTCTTTATAAAGGTGTTGCAAAAATTAAGGTAGCTGATAAAACGTCTAATAAAAAAGTTAAAAAGAATCTTGACTATACAGTTGGTATTAATCTTCAAAACCTAGGTTCTAAAATTACTTACTCCGATAAAGCTAATGGTGAATATTTGCCTGCTAATTTTAAAATCGGAACTGCATGGACATACCAAATCGACGAGTTTAACGCCATTACAGGTATGTTAGATATCAATAAATTAATGGTGCCTACTCCTGGTATTCATATCCTACAAAGTTATAATGGTATCGATGATTCTACTGATATCGATGGTAATATCATTTATGAAAGAACTAGAAGTGAAGACCCAGTAATTACTGCTGCTCTGAAATCTTTCTACGATTCTCCAGGTGGTTTAAAAGAAGAGTTAAAGGAATATAATATCTCTCTTGGATTCGAATATATTTATGCTAAACAGTTTATGCTTAGAGGTGGATACTTCCATGAACCTAGCACAAAAGGAAATAGAAAATACCTTACTGCAGGTTTTGGTATTCGTTATAAAGTGTTCGGATTAGATGCGGCTTATCTTGTGCCTTTCCAACAACGTCACCCTCTTCAAAATCAATTGAGATTTACTTTGATATTTGATCTTGGTGCCGTAACTGAAGCCGACAAATAAATCTCCTAAAATCAATTAGCTTACTTATCCATGTAAAAATGGATTGTAAATTTTCTCAGTGCCTATTTCTGTCGATGGCCCATGTCCATTGTATACGATTGTATTGTCTGCTAAGGTAAATAGTTGTGTGCGTATAGAGGATATTAATGTTTCAAAGTCGCCTCCTGGTAAATCGGTTCTCCCTATACTGTTTTTAAATAATACATCGCCAACTATGGCAAAATTAGATTCTCTATTATAAAAACTTAAGCTGCCAGGTGAATGTCCTGGTGTAAATAAAATCTCTAAACGATGCTTCCCTAGCATTATAACATCGTTGGTGTCTATAAAATGACTAATTGGTATTGATTCTTGATACTGAAGTCCATATAAGTTAGCCGATGCTCTACCCATTTCTAATATGCCTTTTTCTAAAGCATGTGCATGTAAACTTAATCCATAAGTTTCTGATACCCATGTGTTGCCCATTATATGGTCGATATGACAATGCGTATTGATTAAATATTGTGGCTTCAAAAGGTTCTCATTTATGAACGTAGAAAATTCTTTTTGCTCATATGCATCGTACATGCCTGGATCAAAGATGATACAATTACCTTGTTCGTCGTACACTATATAGGTGTTTTCTGAAAATGGATTAAATGCGAATGAATGGACCTTTAGCATGGTGCAAATTTACATAAAGTTATGAGCTATTAACTAGATATTGGATGTAGGTTTTCGAATTTTTAGGACAAACTGTTCAATTAACTTAGACAGTTATAGTTTACATTATGAGTTGTGTCAGTTAGATCTAATTAAGGACGATTTACCAAAGCCTATATTTCAGTTGCACTTT
>JADLHV010000197.1 GCA_020848595.1 Bacteroidia bacterium | reverse complement strand
GTATGAACTACCAAGAATTTATGGAAGAACTCGAACAAATGGTAACTATGGGTACTTCTCTCGACCTCCATTATTGTATCGATGAAATCATTGAAGAAGAATATCAAGAAGAAATCTTCGAATATTTTAAGTCGCAAGAAGAAGATGACCTAAATAAAGCTGTTCTCGATTTTGATAATGATTTCTCTTATGAGGAATTGCAATTAATGCGTCTACAGTTTATTAGTAATATGGCGAATTAGACACTTGTTAATTAATTTTATTTCACCTCTTTAAGGTTTAAAATACCTTTGCAAAATCGCACCTGAAAAACTACAAAGTATTGAAACTCTATTTAGGCAACATTATGCTGCCCTACATTGGTTTTGTTTTCAATATGTTAAATCTAAAGAAGATGCCGATGAAATCGTGAATGATACGTTTTTAGCTCTTTGGGAACGCGATGAACCTATTGACCCGAATCGGAATATCAAACCTTTACTCTATACCATTGTTAGAAATAAAAGCCTCAATTTACTCAAAAAGAAAAAAATTGAAATAGCAGATGTCGAGGCAGGTTTTGAAGTAATTTCTGATGTGGTTTCTCCTATTGAACTAATTCAAGCTAAAGAGACTGAAGCGTTAGTTAATAAAGCTATTGAAGCTTTGCCTCCAAAATGTCAAAGGATTTTTATAATGAGTCGTAAGGAGCAATTGTCTAATAAAGAAATTGCAGCTATTCTCGATATTACTGAGAAAACGGTAGAAAATCAAATTACAATTGCCATAAGAAATATTCGAGCTTCTTTAAATAAAGGTCGAGACAATGGTTTGCCTTTAGTTATATTCCCTTGGATTTTAGCGATGCTTTTAGAAGCATAAAGTTTATTTTATTTCTTGCATCATTTTCTTAACCCATGGTGAAATGAGTATTAATGTAAGTCCTGAAATTAAAGCATAAATGCCCAATTGCTTATAACCATCAGTATACGAAATAAGTTTTTCTAATTTACTCGCATCTGGTGATTCACTTGCCATGCCTGCACCTAATATGCCTGCAACATATTGCCCGTAAGCACTAGCTAAAAACCATAATCCCATCATAACTCCTGCTAAATGTTTAGGTGCTAGTTTGGTCATTATAGATAACCCTATCGGCGATAAACAAAGTTCTCCGAATGTGATAATTAAATAGGCTAAAGTGAAGATATCTAATGAGGCAATTCCTTCTGAATTAGCAAAAAATCTGTTGGTGTAAAAAGTATAAAATGCTAAACTAAGAAATATAAAACCTAATCCAAATTTTATAACTGTATTCGGTTCTTTGCGCCTTTTATCTAACCAAACCCAAACTAATCCAAGTAATGGAGCAAAAACAATTACAAATAATGAGTTGGATGAATTATTAACACCATTGGGATCTAGTTGAAGTCCCAATACTGTATTGTCTAAATTATTTGCAGCAAACAAACTAAGTGAACCGCCACTTTGTTCAAAGAATGCCCAGAACAGTATGGAATAAAGAATAAATACCATGGCAGCAATTATCTTTTTGTTTTCTTTCCAAGTCAGTTTACTCATTTCGTATCCTAAATAGAGTAGGGTGGCAGGACCAACGATATACATAAATAAATCTGTATACTCTGGTGTAGATACCATGCTCATAATAGCTGGAATTACAGCGAGTGTTCCGATATATACGAGTATATCGTACCATTTTTTTCCGGTATCTTGACCGTTTTTAATAAATGGAGAAAGACCTATAGGACCAAGATGTCTTTTGGTATATAGAAAGGTCAGTAAGCTTATAGACATGACGATTGCTGCAAATCCGAATGCAAGATTCCAAGAGTAATTTTTTGCAACGGTAATACATAAGTATCCACCTAAAAGGGCTCCAATATTTATACCTGAATAGAATAAAGAAAATCCAGCATCGCGTCTACTATCGCCTTCTTTGTATAGGCTCCCTACCATGGTAGAAATATTGGGTTTAAAAAATCCTGTACCTACAATTGTAAAACTAATACCGACAAAAAAGAACTGTTTTGGGTCTATCGCTAGTATACAACTACCTGCAATCATTAATAAACCTCCCCAAAACAGAGATTTTCTAAATCCGAGAATTTTATCGGCAAACAAACCTCCTATAAAAGTAAATGCATAAACAAATGCTTGAGTTGCTCCATATTGCAAATTCGCCGTTTTTTCATCCATCATTAACTGTTGAACCATAAATAGTGTCAACATTCCTCGCATGCCATAGAAACAAAATCGTTCCCACATTTCTGAAAAAAACAATGACCATAATTGTTTAGGATATTGTCCTTCAAAATTCTGAATCGAATTAAGTGTGTGGTCCTGTCCTTGTGGTATTGTAGTTTCTTCCATATAGTTATTTCTATTAGGACAATAATAAATAAAAAAGCCGTGATTTTTATGTCACGGCTTTTAAAATAGTTTTAAATATTTTTATTTGATGTTGTGCATCATTTTTTCGAGTGATCTACTAATTAAGAATAAGATACCAGCTGCGATACCTGTCATAATAATAAATACCATAAAGAATTCGTATAGATTAGTAATTTGAAATCCGATAATGCTTGGATATTCTACAACAGCATTTGGATCAACAGCTTCTTCTCCGGCGCCTGGAGGAATTAAAGAGCTCAATGTTCCAGCAAATTTATTCGCTGCAGCGTTAGCCAAAAACCATGTACCCATCATTAAAGCTGAAAGTCTTATTGGCGATAGCTTTGAAACCATTGACAAACCTATTGGAGACAAACATAGTTCTCCCATTGTATGCAAAATATATAATCCAAATAACCACCACATTGAAATTTTTTCAGAAGCATCTAATCCGTGTACTTTCATAGCTATTAGAGCATATCCTAGGGCAACAAATGCCAAACCAAACGCCATTTTTTTAGGTGATGATGGTTCCATACTGCGGGTGTGAAGTTTACCCCATAATATACTAAATATTGGCGCTAAAACTATAATCGCTAAAGGGTTTACTGATTGGAAATAGGAGGCAGGCATTTCCCAATTAAAGATATTTCTATTAGTTTGCGAATCGGCAAATAAGGTCAATGATGCTCCAGCTTGTTCGAATGCTCCCCAGAAGAATATAACAAAGAATGCAAGAATAAAAATAACGATAATTCTATCGCGTTCAATTTTTGTAAGAGATTTGTCTGTGAGTATTAATAATGGCATTAATATCATGGCACCATAAATAACATAACTGATAATGTCGGTGTCATTCTTAAACATTTCTTTAAAATTCAACATAAAGAAAACCAATGCAATAGAGCCAATAATGACGAGTATGTTCATTAAATCTAGTTTCTTAATAGGCAAACCGATTTCTTTACCTTCTTCTGATACTAAGTACTTTCTTTGGTACATGATAAAAACGATTAAACTAATTACCATACCAATACAAGCGGCTAAGAAGCCCCATTTATAATCGAGTTTTTCGGCCAAGGTGCCGCAAACTAGTGGAGAGAAAAATGCGCCTAAGTTGATACCCATATAAAAGATAGTGAAAGCACTATCAATTCTTCTGTCGCCTTCTGGATAAAGTTGACCCACCATTGTAGAAATATTAGGTTTAAAGAAACCATTACCAATGATTAAGGTTGTTAATCCTGCCCACATCATAGACATCGAAGCTGCACCTGTTGATGATGCGCTAATAAACATTAGGAATTGTCCAATTGCCATTAAAATTCCACCTACGATGATACTTTTTCTGTTTCCTAAGAATTTATCGCTTAAATAGCCACCAAGTAATGGTGTTAGGTAAACTAATCCTGTATAACTACCATATATTGTTGATGCATCTGCATTAGACAATAATAGCATTTTGGTCATAAATAAGATAAATATGGCGCGCATGCCATAATAACTAAAACGCTCCCACATTTCTGTGAAGAATAAGAAATACAGACCTTTAGGATGTCCCTTTTTTACTTGTTCACTCATATTGAATTATATATTGATTGGCAATAATATTCATTTATTATGAATTATAACAAAAAAAGATTCAGCTTAAAGCTTAATCCTAACAATTTTTTAAGGATTTATCAGAATAATTCTTGCCAAATGAATTTAACTCATAATTAACAAGAAATTTCTTTATTGAATAAAATTGTAAAAAGATACAAGCTATTAGTTTTTAGAATTAGCTTGATGAAGGAGAGAAAATCTGATTAAATCTATAAATTTAAAGTGGATCTGCAATGATTTTAAATGTAGCGGCAATGTAGAACGGAATTTGGTTGTACATTGATTTTCTCTTACGGTATTTTATAACCATTCTGAAAAAGTCTTTTTGCAGATAATCTTTCAATTCAATATCTTCTAAAACAAAATTGACTGCTTTAGTACGTTGATTTGGAATCATTTTATAGGCAATTTGTTTGCTTCCAAGTGAATTTTCCTTGATGT
>JADLHV010000196.1 GCA_020848595.1 Bacteroidia bacterium | reverse complement strand
ACAAAAACGTAAACTAGCCAAGAAAGGTTGAATTCACTTGAGATAAAAAAACCAAGTTTATTTAAGATTCTAGGAGCTTTGCCTGGTATTTTATCGTATTTGTATTTTAGTTTTATCCATCCTTGCGACCCGCCTGATAGAAACTTCTTTATAGCTATTGGCATCGCTACACTGACCATTATTTTATGGATTGTTGAAACTATACCTATTTGGTTATCTTCTTTATTTCCATTGATTTTATTGCCATTGCATGGTATTATTAGTTTCGATATAGCTATTAGTAATTATTATAGCAATACGATTTTATTATTTCTAGGAGGATTTCTATTAGCTTATAGTGTAGAGAAATGGCATTTACACAAACGCATTGCCTTTAAATTATTGTCATTAACTGGAGATAATCCGAAAGGTATTGTATGGGGCATGATGCTAACCACGTGTCTAATAAGCATGTGGATTAGCAATACAGCCACTGCTATTATGATGCTACCAGTAGCCATTTCAATTACTAAAATAGTCAAAGACCATAACCATCCCGACAATAAAGCCTTCTTTATTTGTTTAATTTTAGGCATCGCCTATGCTGCCAATATTGGTGGAATAGCTACAATTATTGGCACTCCGCCGAATATTGTTTATAAAGGATTTGTCGAGAATATACTTGGACAAGAACTCAGCTTTTTTAAATGGATGATTTTAGGTGTCCCTTTGAGTTTATTAATGCTTTATATCAGTTATTGGTTAATGACGAATGTAATTTTCAAATTCAAACATAAATCCTATCCAGAAGTAGCAGAAATGCTCGATAGACAAGTAGAAGAATTAGGCAAAACAAAAGCTCCAGAAAAAAGAACATTAATTATATTTAGTATAGCTGCGGGTTTATGGATATTTGGTCAACCCATTAGTGCATTATTAAACACTTTTTCTATAAAAATAAAAATAGAAGAATATGCAGTTGCAATGGTTTTTGGATTACTTTTATTTTTAATTCCTAAATCAAAAGGACAAAAAGAACGCTTATTACAATTTAGCGATTTAAAAAGCATTAGTTGGAGTATCTTATTATTATTTGGCGGCGGAATGTGTATGGCAAAGGGATTAGAAAAATCTGGAGTAATAAATTGGGTAGGACAATTAATATCGGGATCACAAGGTTCTAATTTCCCATTACTCTTGCTTATCATCATATTGACTTCACTCTTTCTAACAGAAATTATGAGCAATGTAGCTTTAGCTAATATTTATATTCCGGTTGTATTTGGCATCTCGGCTAGTTTAGGCATTTCTAATCCGCATATTATGGGCATACCCGTAGCAATAGCTTGTAGTTTTGCCTTTATGCTACCGATTAGCACACCACCTAATGCCGTCGTTTTTAGTTCAGGTAAAATTAAAGTTAAAGATATGGCAATTGCCGGATTTTTACTTAATATTGTCGGTGTACTTCTGCTATGGCTATGTGGTCTGTTCGTAATACCCTATTTGTTTTAGGCTTCTTTTTGCTTGCTTGCAATGAGTCAGCATCGAAGGTCGAATTAAGTCCTTATGTTAAACAAATTGTTCAAGAAAGAAAAGAAAAAGACCAATACTTAGTAACCAATGGAATTTTAGAAGAGGCGTATTTAGAGGGTTTTAAGGGTTTACAATATTTTGATGTCGACTCAAACTATAAAGTTGATGCACAAATAGTATTTGGTCCAAAGCTTCACAAACAAATCAATACAAGTACTAACGAATTAAGAGATTATTATGTATATTGTCGTTTAGCTTTTAAAATTAACAATCATCTAGACACATTAGAAGCTTATACTGAAGACACCTTGAATCCTACCTATTTATTTGTTCCATTTAAAGATAAAACAACAGGCAATAAATCTTATCAAGGTGGACGATTTATTGAACTGCCTTATGCAGGTGAGCAACAAAAAATAGAAATTGATTTTAACTTGGCATTCAATCCATACTGCCATTATAGTCATAACTATTCTTGTCCATTAGTACCATTTGAAAATATTCTTGATATACCGATTCAAGCAGGTGAAATAAAATTACATGAATAGGCTTAAACTGATATTACTATTTTTTTGTGCTTTTATATTTAAAATTAATGCACAAACCAATGAACGGCAATTAATTATTTCTAAAGATTCAATTGTTAAATCGAGTTATAAAAATTACGACGAAATTCAATTTAGAGACAGCTCAGGATTTTTACATTCTGGAACCATCTTTATGCCCAATGATTCTCAATTTTATTTTATAAATTATTTCAAAGAGAAGAAAGGCAAGACTTACAATTTAAGCGATATTTATTCCATAGACGTCTTCGAATATTCGTCTAGTGGAGCGCCACCACCCAAGCGAAAAGGCCGATTTTATTTATCCCCTTTAGCGGTAATTGGTATTATTATCTTTACGAGTTATATCGGAATCGTTTATTTAATTGTTCGAGAAATCCATTTAACTAAAAAAGAAGGCCCTCAACATTCTAAATACTACCAAGTAGAGAAGAAACTTGTTACCTTAAAGCATGTAAAAGCTCAGATTGTCATTAGTGGGACATAGATTTTAATCGTTTGTTTCATGTTTAATACGTTTAGGAAAGTGTATCGATTGAAACAAATCAACCAAAGATTCATACGTATCAAAATCTTTATCCCGAATAAAAGCTTCATCCACCCAGCATACTTCAGTTATATCTTCTTCTACCTGAGGTTCCACCGAAATATCGCCCCAAGCCACCATTCTATACCAAGCAGAGCGTTTAAGAATCCAACGACCTTTAAGATGATAGACATGATAAGTATTAGTTAGTTTACCTAGAATACCAAGAAAATTTAAACCACACTCTTCGTGTACTTCTCTAAGCGCTGCCAATCTTTGATCTTCACCAACTTCCAATTTCCCTTTAGGTAAATCCCATTTTCCTAAGCGTTTAATCAATAACAACTGACCCAATTCATTAAAGACTACACCACCAGCAGCTTTAATTAATTTAAATTGTTTTTTAAGGATTTTAAATAATTCTCCGGGGTGTTCAGATTCAAACACTATGTACTTTTTCCCTTTAAAAGTTCCAGAAGTTAATTGTTGTAAAACACGTTCCAAATTATTGGCTTTATGCAACTCGCTCAACTTGTTGGAAAATTGATTATTAATAGTCAGCACAATGATGTGGCTATTGATGAATATTTTATAGTTTTGCTCCGCCATGGTATCAACTGAAATCAGTGCAAAAATAGCACAATACTTGTTAGAATGTGAAGCTGTAAAGCTTAATGTAGAAAATCCTTTTACTTGGACGAGCGGAATGCGTTCTCCGGTATACTGCGACAATAGAGTAACCCTTTCCTTCCCTATTATCAGAAAGTACATTACAGAGAGCTTAAGTGCTGTAATTAGAACAGAATATCCAGAAGCACAGGCAATAGTTGGCGTTGCTACGGCCGGAATTCCGCAAGGCGCTTTAATTGCCGACGAATTGAATTTGCCATTTGCCTATGTTCGTTCAGAGGCGAAGAAGCATGGACTTAAAAATGCAATTGAAGGCCGTTTAGAGTCAGGTGCAAAAGTAGTTGTAGTAGAAGACCTTATTAGCACAGGTAAAAGCAGTTTAAAAGCCGTTGAAGATTTAAGAGAAAGCGGTATAGAAGTGATAGGATTGGTTTCTATTTTCAACTATGGCTTTGAGGCGACTAAAAATAAGTTTGCGGAGGCACATTGTCCTTATGTTTCATTATGCGATTTTAACACTTTAGCTAACGAAGCAGTTAAAATCAATTACATCAGTGGAGAAGCACAAGCAAAGATTAGCGCTTGGAGTTTAGATGCAGAAGCATGGAGCAATCAATGGCAATAAAGGCAATAACACCTTAAAACTTACGAATAATATTAAGAATAAACTGTTGTAATAACAGATTCAAACTACTACTAAAAAAAATAGTATTTTTGAAACAAAATCCGCTAAAATATTTAGCAGGTAGCTGTTATTTGCTCATATAACCTTTCATCACCCCCCTATCAGAAGCTTTGATGAATTGTAGAATTTCGTCACGTTCTGGTGTAGCAGGCATATTCGCTTCGATATGATTAATAGCCTTAGCATTATTAAGACCTCTAACAAACAGAGTGCGATAAATTTCTTGAATTTCGGCGATTTTTTCAGGAGAAAAATTTCTTCTTCTTAAACCTATAGAATTGACACCCTCGTAACTAAGAGGTTCGCGCGCTGCTTTAGTATAAGGAGGAACGTCTTTTCTAACCAAGCTACCACCACTAATCATGGCATGTTTACCAATATTTACAAATTGATGAACGAGAGTTGCCCCGCCAAGAATAGCAAATTCGCCGATTATAACGTGACCAGCGACTTGCGTACTATTTGCTAAGATAACATTATCACCTATTACACAATCGTGAGCCACGTGTGAATACGCCATGATAAGACAATTTTTACCAATTTCGGTTTTACCTCTATCTTTAGTACCTCTATTAAGTGTAACACATTCGCGCACAGTAGTTCCATCGCCAATTACAGTGAGGGAATCTTCACCATCAAATTTTAAATCTTGAGGAATAGCCGAGATAATAGCACCAGGAAAAATTCTAACATTTTTACCAATACGAGCGCCTTCAAAAATGGTGACACCAGAGCCAATCCACGAACCTTCTCCAATTTCTACATTTTTATGAATGGTGACAAAAGGATCAATAACCACATTTTCGTCTACCTTACTTTGGGGGTGCACATACGCCAGAGGTTGAATCATTATATACTATTTTTAATCAATACAATAAATAAGGGTTTGTCCCCTAAATTTTATTTTACTTTTACAATTTGAGCCATCATATTGGCTTCACTTACGAGTTTATCACCAACATAACATCTACCCTTCATTAAACATATTCCCCTTCTAATTGGTTCGGTCAATTCAAGTTTCATAACGAGTGTATCACCTGGCACGACTTTATCTTTAAATCTTGCATTATCAATTTTCAAGAAAAGCGTAATATAATTTTCAGGGTCATCCACTTCACTTAAGACTAAAACGCCACCAGCCTGAGCCATAGCTTCCAATTGAAGAACACCTGGAAAGATTGGATCTCCAGGGAAGTGACCATTAAAGAAATATTGATCACCTGTTATATTCTTAATAGCGATAACCTGAGTAGCGGTTTTTTCCATAATTTTATCTACCAATAAGAAAGGGTGTTTATGTGGTAAATATCTAGAAATGTCCTTATGCTCATATAAAGGTTTCACATTCGGATTGTAAACAGGCGCATCGCTATTGAGTTTTCTTTTTGATTTTTTAATTAAGGCTTTAATTTTACGAGCAAACGCAACATTAGAGGCGTGTCCAGGGCGAGCCGCCATTAACTGCGCTTTAATTGGCATACCGATTAGCGCTAAATCCCCTAGTAAATCAAGTAATTTATGACGAGCAGGTTCATTTTGAAAACGCAAATCGACATTATTTAAAATGCCTTCCTTTCTAACTTCCACTTTAGGCTTATTAAAAATTTCGGCAAGGCGTTCCATTTCATGATCTTCCACTACCCTATCAACAATAACGATAGCATTATTGAGGTCACCACCTTTAATCAAATTATTTTGAAGCATTAATTCGAGTTCGTGCAAGAAACAGAAAGTTCTGCAACTGGCTATTTGAGATTCGAATTCAGATAAATTTGTAATGGTAGCATGTTGACTTCCTAAGACAGGGCTATTATAGTCGACCATAACCGTTGCTCTGTAATCATCGAGCGGCATAGCCACCATTTCGACTTTATTCTCAGGGTCATTATAATGCACATTAACAGGCACATGAAAATATTCGCGTTCAGCTTCTTGTTCAACAATACCTGCCGCCAATAATTTCTCTACAAATTGAATAGAGCTACCATCCATAATAGGCATTTCAGGACCATCAATTTGCAAAAGCACATTATCTATTTCTAGTCCAACCAATGCAGCCAAAGCATGTTCGACCGTAGACACTTTTACACCATTTTTTTCGAGCGTAGTGCCTCTACTTGTATCGGTGACTAATTCGCAATCTGCTTCAATAATAGGTTGACCTTCAACATCCGTTCTTTGAAATTTGTACCAATGATTAACTGGTGCAGGCAAAAAAGTGAGTGTTACATTGGCACCTGTGTGCAAACCTACACCCGAAATTGATACTGCTTGTTTAATTGTCGTTTGTTTCATTTATAATTGCTTGAGTTCCTTAATAATTCTTTCTAATTCCCTAACTCTTTGTTCGAGATTGGGTAAATTTCTCAAAATCACTTGACTTTTGAATGCATCTTTTAGAGGCATAGCGGGCGATCCGGTAAACTGTTGATTAGGTTCGGTGATAGATTTAGGGATACCACTTTGACCACCAATTTGCGTACCATCGGCGATAGTGATATGTCCAACGATACCAACTTGAGCACCAATGACACAGCGTTTACCCACCTTAGTACTGCCAGCGACACCACTTAAACCAGCAATGACGGTATTTTCGCCAATTTCGGCATTATGGGCAATTTGTACTAGATTATCTAATTTAACGCCTTTACGAATAATTGTCGAACCCATTGTGGCTCTATCTAAACAACAATTCGCACCTATTTCAACTGAATCTTCTACTATTACATTGCCTATTTGAGGGATTTTAGCATACGAGCCATCTGGAGTTGGGGCGAAACCAAAACCATCCGAACCAATGGCAGTACCAGCATGCACAATACATGAATTACCTACATGACAGTCGGAATAAAGTTTAACACCAGAATAAAAGATAGTCTTTTGGCCAATTGAAGCTTTAGACCCTACAAAAACATGGGCATACAATTGAGCACCATCGCCAATTGTAGCGCCATCTTCAATCACAACATAAGGTCCAATGAAGACGTTTTTTCCAATTACTGCCGATTCCGAAATTATGGCTGTTGAATCAATTCCAGTGCGATTTTGATGAGGATTAAAGTACGTATCGAGCACCACACAAAAACCGTAATACGGCATTGGATGACGGATTATAGTGGACTGAACAGGCTTGTCGAAGACGACATCTTTACCGACAATAACAATACCTGCTTTTGTATCATAGATATGGTTAAGGTATTTTGGATTGGCGAGAAAACTGATATCCGTTTGACTGGCACTTTCAATTTTTCCCGCTGCTGTAATAATGGTTGAAGAATCACCGTCTACCACACCATTGATAAGTTGTGCTATTTCTGCCGCTGTAATCTGCATACAAGAATGTTGCGAAGATACGATTTACCGATAAAAGCTTAAATAATATTTTTTAACGGTTTGATTCAGCGATTTAAGATTGTAGTTATCACTCGCATCAGTAACATCCATAACCTCTCCAGATTTCATTCGAATTTTGATACTTGTACTTTTTTCGACCTTATAAGCATCATTTTTAATCATTGCCATAGAAGCAAAATATTTAATATCACTTGGTGCTAATTTAAACATACCAGCAACATGTTTTTCCTTTTCATTGAGATCTTGTTCAGTGAATTGCTTAGTTGAAACTAAAATTTTAGGCAAATTTCTGTTTACTAAATGTCGCGATAGTAAAGCGAGTACTTTATCATCTACAAATTGCCATGATTTAATAGCCGATAAAACGTCAGAGTCATCTATCTGAATAAAGTGTTTCATCACTTCAGGATCTTCCTTGAATTGTTTATTGTTAATTTTATTTTCCAAAAAGAAGCTCAAGCTATTAGTTGCTGGTAATTTAGTGCCATTTAGCGCCAATTCTGAAGCTCTCCGCATGATATTAGTCAAGAGCAAATCGGCTGCCACTACAGTCTTATGCAAATACACTTGCCAATACATCAGACGTCTTGCAATAATAAATTTTTCGATGCTATAAATTCCTTTTTCTTCCACCACCAATTCATCGTCGTGTACATCGAGCATATTGATAATCCTATCGGCCCCAACAATACCTTCACTAACTCCAGTATAAAAACTATCTCTGCCCAAATAATCCAATCTATCCATATCTAACTGACCAGAGATAAGGCTATGCAAGAATTTTTTAGGATATTGGTTGGTAAAAATCTCGATACACAAATCCAATTGTCCACCCATCTCTTGATTGATTAATTGCATCATCATAAGAGAACCATTTTCGTGCGCCACATGATGAATTAAAGTATGTTCGAGAGAGTGACTAAAAGGACCATGGCCGAGGTCATGCAAAAGAATCGCGCAGTATAGAGCTTCTGCCTCTTTATCAGAAATTTCGACACCTTTTTGCCTTAAAGTT
>JADLHV010000195.1 GCA_020848595.1 Bacteroidia bacterium | reverse complement strand
GACCACCATCTTGGGTAATTATATCAATGGTGTTTGTTGTTATGCCTATCAAAGCAATGGCTTTTGGGTATTGATTAGGTTCAAATACTATGCTGGCTACTGCTTGCATATCGTCATCAAATGACCCGATGTTAAACATAGCTCCTGGCGCATAATACTTGTTTATTTGTTCGTCCGTTCCATTGATGGACGTCCGTATCTGGTTGCCGTTTGCGAAGTTGACGAGTATGTATTTCATGGTTTTAATTTGATTTAGATATTAATTGATATTCTTTTGCACCTTGCTCTTTGACATATATTGGCTTATTCCTGAATCTATTCCTGTATATTTCCCTTCCTTCCTCCGATGAATTTAAAGGATGCAAGTTTTCTATTTGATTTGTGACCTTATTGTAAAGGTCTTTAAAACCGTTAGCCGTGATCGTGCCAAAACTTGGACCGTCTTTGCTTCCTATTCTTACGTCGTATTTTATGTTCATACTTCTGAGTGTTTAACTTTGAATACTTCGTTTACTTCTTCTGCTGTGAATCCTTCTCCCAATGCTTGCAATGTATCATCAATTTGTCCTGTGTAATCTGCTTCATGATTAGCTAGTTCATATCTAATCAAAGCATCTCTATTGTTTGTCTCCGTTATTCTGTTATTGAACCATGCATTTAGTTCTGACATATCAGACAGGAAAGCATCAAGTTCAGATTTTGGTAAATATCCACCTGAACCAATGCAAGCATATTTGTCACCTTCGTCCAAATGTGTTTTGTTCTTTTCAAATTGCTCATTGCTGAATGCCCAAAACAAACGTCTGTTCTTGAAGATCTCAGTCTGTCTGTCTTCTCGTTCTTTCTTAATCTCTCCTAATGCTGCTTTGGTTGGGTCCACTAGCTTAGTGTATTCAATTCTAATCTTGAATATGTTATTAGTAGTATTAATTGCTTGGCTTGTGATCTGTCTCTGCCATGCGACATTAGTTGGTGACCAATTGAAACCATGATCTTTTAATCCTTGTCTTGTTTCTTCATCAGGTTTGCTATCATAGAGTATTTGAATACGATCTATTTCATAATTCATCAAGACCTTTCCACCTTCGAATGGATATTCTTTGTTTCCTTTCTCTGCATTCAATTCTCGTTCCTGCAAGATCTTAATCCTATTTTGCTTGTCCTTAATACGAGCATTGTTGTTAGTTGTTACGTATGAAGCAAATCCAGCTTTGCCATATCTAGGTATTTGTATCTCCTTTGCGTTTGCTTCACTGAATTTAGTATAACCAACGGATTTGCAATGGTCCAAAATAGCTTGCGTACAGTCTTTACCTTTAGCCTTTCTAATGATAGCATTGATAGCTTTGTAAAATGCCTGTGTTTCAATAAGGACTTTAACTTCTTTCCTAAGCCTCGTTACTTCTGATAGCTCTTTAGGTGTTTCCGAAGGTATTACCGAAGGTGTTTCAGTTGGAATAGTTGTTGTTTCAATTTCTGTTAACATGGTATGATATTTTATTGGTTAATTAATACGTTTTTTAGTCTTGTTCCCTTGGTTATCCATATGGATATAATCAAAGTCTCCTACTACATTTCTTCCAGCTTGAGTCTGTGGCCAAATGTTTGCACCAAAGACATTCTTTATTCCTCTGTATTCAATCTCTGATTTAATGCATCCCAAAGCTTCTTTCATGTTCATAGCTCCATAAATATACTCTGAGGTATCGCCTTGAACGCGTACTGAATATGTGCAAGTTACTGATCGTCCCATTAGTTTAAGATTTGAATGTTAGTAATGTCTGTATCATAAGATATACCACCTCCACCGCTTGAACGTCTTGTTTTGATCTCCAAATGAATTGGTATGAATCCAGTACTTTTACCAACTATGAAACGAGTCTTTTCGCCGTACATAATGCATTCAATTCTCTTGCCTTCAAGTCCTATGAGCTTAGGATGCAATTCAAAGTCGTATCTCTTTCCAGTATTGCGAAGCTGTTCAATCAATTGCATATACTCGTAATACATTTCAGGACTACCAATAGGATGTTCTTTGATTTCGAAAACTGTTTTGAATCGTTCTAGTTTCTTGGCGATAACATCGAATCCATAACAACTGAATCCACTGCCACTTTTTAAAACATATAGTCTTTAATCTTCGTTGATGCTTACCAAGTTGTATGCATATTTTGTTGCTATTGTGTTCATAACTATGATTTAGAAGGGTTATTAAAGTTAAACTTTGGTTTAGCAGCAGCTTTTGGCTTTGCTGGGTATGTCTTCAACCCTTTTTTAGATTGATAAGTCTTACTACCATTTTTATTAATACAATAGTGTCCCCCTTTTGGGCCAACTGTCCAACAAGTGTTTTCCTTCAATGGATAAGAACATTTACATGGTTCATTGTTTGCGCTCAACATTAGTGAGCAGAATAAAATACCGATTGAGAAGATTAATTTTTTCATGTGAGAATTTTTAATGTTTCAAATAAATAACATTGCAAAGATATGTACAAACATTTGAACAGTACAAGTTTTTGTACAATTATTTTTAAATTTTTATTTTCGTAATATGTAAATGACACATTAATAATAAATTATAATAAAATAAAAATTGCCTTATCCCACTGCTTTTAATATATTTCCTAGAACCTTATCGCAAATTCCAATTCAAAAACAGATCAATTAATATTACTCATTAATATATCTATTGTCTATCAGTTTTCTAAATGTCATGTTAGATCCAACATTGTTACCTCCAATTGGCCCCAAGACTTAAGGCAAAATAACTTTCATCAAATGTCCTAAAATCGGTTTTGAAATTCAAGGTAGGGGGGGGTGCGGAAATTTCGGATCAGGGCACGAAAAAGCGTATATGTAGTTCCATTCTGGGCTCTTTTTTTTAAATAATGTCATTAATGTGAAGAAAAACTATAAAAATATCGAAATAATTGTATATTTGTGCATATTTTAATAGAAATTCATTAAAATGTGTAAGAATTACTATATTTTCATAAAAACCCCATCTGGTCTTTACAGGATAAAGACGATTGATGTTGCTATTGCCAGGGCAAATGCTGTGCATGAAGAGTTAGGGAGTGAGTGTGATTACAAAGAGGTACTTAAGTACGGTATAGAGAACCCAAATAGTTTAATTACATGGTTGATGACATATAGCAGTTGGAGTGAGTGGTTAAACAAGAGTGTAAGGGTTGGTGAGTCTAGGGGTGGTGATAATTTCTGGAACGACGTTAATAATTTCGGATTTACTGAGGTTATAAAGAAGGTTTTAGCATGTGTGTAAATGAGATGTGTAATGTGTGTGACGAACCGTTGGATAACATGTTTGAGGTTATGGCTGGTGTTCATTTGGTTTGTTGTGTGGAAGACGAGTCTGTTCTTTGTGAAGATGCGGCATAAATAAAATAAAGTATATGTTTCAAAGATGTCCAAATTGTGATATGCATCCAGGACTTGATTGTCAGGTGTGTAATAATTGTAGAATAATTGACACTGTTACGGGGCGTCCACCTCGTAAAGAGCTAGTTGATTTTAAAAAAGCAGATGAAGTTGATAATACAATACATATCTGGGCAGATTATTATATTGATATAAATGTGATAGAATTAGAATATTTCTTGTAATTACAATATGAAAAGATTAGACAACAACTTAAATAATATTCAGGATGTAGCATTAATTACAAGTCTAGCTGATGTTAATACAGATTTAATTACGATGAATATAGGTAAATTCATAGGCAAAGGCACATATCGTACCGTATATGAATATAATATGAATCCTAAACTTGTAATTAAAATTGAACCAGATAATACAAGCTGTAATTTAATGGAATATACTTTATGGGATGAAATACAAGGTTTAACTGGACAATTATCTTGGGTAAAAGATTGGTTTGCACCTGTTCATTATTGTAGTCCGAATGGGAAGATTTTAATTATGGAAAGAACTATACAAAGTTATCATAAAACTAGACCAAATTTAGTACCTAACTTTTTTACAGATGTAAAAAGTGATAACTTTGGATGGCTAGATAAAAAATTTGTATGTCATGATTATGGCTTCATTTGGCGATTTATAAAATATGAAAAGAAATGGCAGAAAATTGAATGGTAAATAATTAATTAACAAATAAAACAAGTAAAATGACAGATGGTAATGTAATGGACCCAAAGAATGGTCCGGGTAATGTAAATGGAGAATTAACCTTTGGTGAGAAATTGGTGGGAATAAGTTTTAATCCTTCGAGTGATGGCAAGGTAGATAAGGCGAAGCGGCTATGTGCTGAACTGGCTGATTTGGTTAATGATGAGTATTTATCTCAACCAGAATCAATGCTTCGCACACAACTATTTAATCATACTGCAGGAGAGATCTTAAACGCGCAGATGAACGCAGTCAAAGTTCTTACTTTGAAATACTAAGGATAGTCAATGCTATTACATACAGGGGGAGTTGAGTAAGTTTGGCTTCCCCGATTTTAAAAACGATATGGAAGAAACAATAATACAACCAAGCAGGCCAAAAGAATGTGAACAAGAAGATCCTTTTATTAATCCATGTCCAAAAGGATACAGATATGATTTTTTAGACGAATGCTGCAAAGAAATATGACATTGGATTTACCCGTACAATTCATAACTCCAGAGGGAATTAAAAAAAGGGATATGGGAGAAAGCATAGTTGATTGCTTTTATTCCAAAGACATAACGTTTTATTCTATTGATTTTGTTTTCCCACTTGAAGGAGAGTCAAAAGAGCATTGTATTGTAGGAAGCTCTGGTATAGAATTCCAGGTAATGCTTCCATATGACGAAGTAAAAAAATTAATATCTGATCAAAGATTAATAAATTTTAATTAAATGGATGAATTTTATTACTTATCAGGCTTTTTTATAAGTTCTTTGTTTTTCATAATTACAAATTGGAAAGAGGGCAAGTTAACTTATGACAATATATTAATGACATTTATTATAAGCACATTGAGTTGGATTTCAGTTGTGTGTATTATTATTTTCAAATTACAAAGCAAACCAGACAAATGGAAGGGCAGATTAAACAAGAAGTAAGAGCATTTGGCAAACTAGGAAGGGAGATAAAAATATCTCCAAAATCTCTTGTCAAGCTGTCAGATAATGTGGAGGTATTTTGTTCTGAGGCTGTTGTTTTAGAAATAGAAATAGGAGTTGATAAAGCATATTTAGTGATTCCGGCTAAGTCGTGGAATGAGCTAAAAAGCGATTGTCCGGTTTCTATAACAACATTTGAAGACTATAAAAAGCTTATTAAATAACAACGTATTTCTTTTGATAGCTGTTGCAGTGCTGCCATTTGTAATATTTAAGCATAAGACAGACTTCCCATCTTTTGTAACTGACTATGACTTGCTTTGGCCCACTTGATATAAGGCTCCCTATTTTATACCCATTGTTTTCTAAAGCATATGCATAAACCGACAATATAAACACGATTTTGTTGAACTCCGATGCTTCGAAGCAGTCTAATGGAAATTTCATCTTTTCGTATTCGCTTAGAAAAGATTTTCTTTGTTTTGTTATTTTGTCGGAATAGTAAACAATATCTAGCTTGCCGTTATTAAAAAAAATGAAAATATCTTCTAGAACTATGTTTTCATTAACTATTGGAATACCTTGGGTTATGTTAAGGCCTGAGTAAATATAACTATTGTCAGCAAGGCTAGAAGATAGCCTGTATTCCTTTTTTGTTATTGGGTGATTTAATACTTGAAGGGATTTAAGATGATTAATTAAAGCATTCCTGGTATCTATTATTTTATTGGCTTCGGACATGTCTTCATTCTGCAATTCGGATACATATTTATCTACTTTTTGCCTTTGATCTTGGTTGAGCAAAGCAAGGACTTTTGGCATAAATCCATCTTCAAAGAATTTCATTTCGGAAAGCTGTTGCTTATACTCTGACATGCAATGTTTTTTAAGGGCCATTGCGGTAAAAATATTTGCCTTATCTGATTCTGGAATAAATGAAGATACAAAAGATTCTACTGTCATGGCGTAAAATTACATCTTGTTTAATTAATACAAACAAAAGTTTGTAAATAATAAATCTAATTACGTATATTTGCAGTACAATTAATTTACATGAATGGAGGAAGTTTTCCTAAAATACAAGAAGGTGACAAAATTGCCTCAGTGGATTGCAATGAAAAGCCCAAGATAGTAACCTGGGAGGATTGGATAAGGCAGTTGCAATGCTCTAAAACTATTTTATCAGTAGATAAAAATGAAGAATCATGATAGTATTACTTTTGTTATTGCTTGGAAAACCAGATACTTTAACTATTGAGTATAAGGTCGATTTATCAAAAGAATGGCAATGTGGCTATATCGTTACTGAAGTAATTGACAGAACGGAAAGCGTTATCCATTATTACGAACCAACGGCTTGGCTTGATAAAAATAAGCAACCGATTGAAAAACCTAGAAAACACTTTATCAAATGAATCACTTAGGTAAAGAATACGGAGATGTCTATGAAGATAGCTACGACGATCAAAAAGCATTAGGAGATGAGATGGGTAATAGCTGCTTGATATTTTTAGGTATATTTTTTTTAGTATTGGCAGTTGCTGTAATAGCTTATTTAAAGACTAAATGATCCACCAACTTAATCCCACAATTGATGTAAGTACTCCTTTGGGAGACGCTACAGCTATAATGATCATAGATTACGGATTGGACGTTAATTCCGTATTTATGTGCCGTATGCCAGGAGGTGAAGTAAAGAATTTCTACAGCGACGATATCAGGATTTACGACAACCCTATGAATGGAAAAGGATTTGATGTAGATAAGGATTGGGTTGAAAAACTAGACCGTAAATTCAAAGGACAGGTTGACAAAGCATTTAACAAACAAGCCGGAGACGATATCGTACATAACATTCCGGCAAATGCAAAAAGGAATACCGATTTTTTGAAAAAAGAACGTCCTATTTATAAGGATTTGAGCGTAAAACACATGTCTTTAGGCAGGCAACACAAGCCAACTAATTAAATTAATAATTTTATTAAATAATTTTGTTTTCTGTTTAAAAATATACTATATTTGCAATATGTTAAAAGCTTTTAAATACGAATTAATGCCTACAAATGATCAAAAACACCAGCTATCTGGCGCAATGGGATCTTGTAGGTTCGTATATAATCTAGCTTTAGAAACCAAAAACATGGCTTATCAATCGGGCAAAAATTATACTTGTTTCGATTTGATAAAACAACTTCCTGAATTAAAACAATCTAATGATTGGCTGAATGATACGCCTAGTCAAGCATTACAGCAAGCTATTTCTAATTTAGATAATGCTTTTACTAATTTTTTTAAAGGCAAGGCTAGTTTCCCAAAGTTCAAGAAAAAAGACGGTAGACAATCTTTTAGAATACCTGTTGCGGTAAAAGTTGATTTTGATAATTGGACAGTAACGCTTCCAAAATACGGCAAAGTATCAGTAAACATTAGTAGAACATTTGAAGGAGTTGTTAAACAAGCGACGGTTAGTAAAACGCATACGAATAGATACTTTATTTCAATACTTGTTGAAACAGGAACAAATGCTCCAAAGCTAAAACCAATAGCAGAAAAGACTGCAGTTGGTCTTGATTTAGGCATTAAACACTTTGCAATATTGTCGGATGGCAGAAAGATTGAAAATCCCAAGAACTTGATAAAGGCGCAAAGAAAGTTAAGGATTGCCCAAAGAAGCCTTGAGAGAAAGCAAAAAGGCTCTAACAGCAGGGAAAAACAAAAATTAGTAGTAGCTAAAATATATGAAAAAGTAACCAATCAGCGTAAAGATTTTCAACACAAACTAAGCACTGAGATAGTCAATCAGCACGATAGTATTTGTATAGAAAATTTGAATGTAGCAGGTATGATCAAAAATCATAAATTAGCGAAGCATATTTCAGACGCAAGTTGGGGTAGTTTTGAAACAATGCTAAGGTATAAAGCTGAATGGAATGGTAAAAATCTTTTACAAATTGGCAGATTTGAGCCTAGTTCTAAGATATGTAGCTGTGGGAAGATAAACAATGAGTTAAAACTAAGTGAAAGAACCTGGACTTGCAATCATTGTAATACCACACACGACAGAGACATTTTAGCTGCTAATAATATTAAGAATTTTGGGTTGAGGACACGACCCAGCATTCGCCAACGTGAGGCAATAGCCTGTGCGTAGGATGCAAAAGAATCTCATCTCTTTAGAAGTGAGAGGATGTCAAAACGATCGATTCAGAAGGAGTAGAAGAAAAAACGGTTTAATAAAACTAGGAAAAGCAAGGAGATGAAGAGAAGAAACTTTGTATTAGGTTTATTTGCGATACCTGCAGTAGCAAAAGCACTTGCGAAAATGCCTAATAGCTTTGCTGTGTCAGATTACAATCCATTTAAGGTTCATAGAACTACAGATCCGTTTCCAACTACAATCGTTGGTAAAGAAGAATTTGACTATCCAATGCATTTAGCGCAGGTAGATAACAATCTTAATCTTCCATGCTATAGTGATGCTGATTGTCCACCAGGCCACAAGTGTGTGTTTCATGATCCAGACTCACCAATAGGCGAATGTGTTCCATGCGAATGGACTGAGGCAAAATTACCTAAATGTGGGGAGTCTATAATGCATGATATGAAATATAATCCTAAAACCAATAGCATGGAAAAAATATGGCAATAGGAATAGGCTCCACTTGGAATGAAGATTACGAAGCCGAATTGCGGGATAGAGAATATTTGTTAGGTCTTTCAGAGAAGGCAAGAAAAAAGATATTAAAGAATAGAAAAATTGCGGAGGAGAAAAGTAATGCCTTTTTTAAAAAAGCAAGGAAGGAAAACAAAGCATATTCAGTAGGAACCTGGACTGAAATGGGTCCATTAAATAAAAATCAAAACTAAAATTTATATGATACAAGAAAATGAACTTTAGTATGACAAAAGGACTCACAGGGCCTATCTTGCAAAGATAGTTGGTAGTGAGCTTGCTTATTTAAGATACTTGGATCTTAATATGATAGCTAATGGATGGTGTGGATTACATTCGCAAGCCGTAAACTCAAAACTAGACTTAGTTATCGTAAAAGATTTATCTAAACTAGCAAAAACAACTGATCAGGGATATGTAATACATGGAACAATACCTGTTAATAAAATAGGATATTTAGGAGAAGGAAATTGCGGAAACGTATATTTATTTCCAAAATCTATGGCTACAATTGAAGATTTAAGAAAAAAAGACAATTGGACCGGAGAACCAGCAGAAGCCTTTACAGGTAACTCTAACGAAAAACTAAAACCAAATTTTGACAACCTAGTAAGTAAAGCAGTCATTAAAACCGTCAAGAAGAAGAAAAAACCTGTCAAGAAAGCGATTGTAGGAAACAAGACTCATGTTATCCCGGTTCCAGATATCAAGTCTTTTCCAAAGGTAGTTAAAACACCTAAAGGTATGCAGCCAATAAGCAATAAGACGTCAGATGTAAAGGCTGTTCCTAAAAAAGTAACCAAGAAAGTAATTATTAAAAAACCAAATAAAAAGTAATTTATGTCAAAATCAACATTATTTCAGTACGCCATTATTTGGCATCCAACTGACAAGCAAATTAAAGATGAAGGATTAAAATCAATAGTCTTGGTTGAGCCTAAAACAATTCTTGCCAGCGATGTAAATGCTGCAAACATGGCTGCAGCTATGGATATTCCTGCGGATAAAAAAGGAGAATTAGATCAGATTCAGATCGCAATGCGCCCTTTTTAGTCCAGAGCATTTCTAACAACAGTGCAGTGAAATCTAAGCCAGATAAAGATTTGCTGGGAAATGTTCTTTTAAATCATACTGTTCATGATCAATCATTTAAGAGTGCCATTAATAATAATGTAGCAGAAAAATGGGATATCCCGTTAGTAAATACTAATGTAAGCCTTGCTACATACACCAATGCTTCAAGTTTAACTAATTAAAATCCAGTCAATGAATTTTTTCCAATGGCTATTTGGTATAAAGCCGAAAAAGAAAGAAAAACCTAAGTATATTTGTGCTTCTGGCAGATGTAAAAATAGAAGGTGTCTTAGCGATGAGATTAATCAAGGATATCTAGATGTTCCTATTCCTGAATCAGATCCATTTGGCATACATTACGTTGACAATAATGAAACTACTTCTGATCAACAAAACAACGATTCAAATGATTTTAGTGGCTTTGGTGGTGGATCTGGCGGTGGTGGAGGCGCAACAAGTAGCTGGGATGACAATTCAAGCAGTAGCTTTGAGAGCGGAAGTTGTGATTCTGGCGGTGGAGATGGTGGAGGAGGAGGCGATTAGCATTTGTCCAGTAAATGTCCAGTTTTTAGATTTAAAAAGAAGACAAATTAAAAAACACATCACCATTGAACACTAGAGCCCATAACGTTCTACTGACTTGGGCTTAAAAGTCACCTAATGGGTAAATCTAGTATAGGTGAAAAGCATATTCAACTCTCAATGGTCGTATTAATAGGACGGAAGTGAGCTTAAATGTTTGAAAAGAGCATGATAAGCTAGTGCAAATCAGCAGCTTCCGTTCTATATTATTAAATTCAAACACCAACCAAATAATTTTATAACTACGGTTTGTTTAAAACAAATAGCTACTTATATATTATTGTATGATATAATGTGTCCCTACATTTGCAATGATATATGGTATATACAAACGCTTATAATTACTTTATTGCGCTAATTTCTGTAGCATCGGCAATGCTTCCCGAGCATAAATCAGAAGACAAATTGACCGACAAAGAAATTAAGTTTCTTGCATTATGTTGCGAATATGAACACAATGGAAACGACTTAAGTAGATTCATTCCTCTTTCAAAATACATTATCAATAAAGGATTTTGCACATCAGCAAGACATGTATCCTATTACAAAACTAAATTAGGTAGTAAGAGGTGGATTGTGTCCGGAGTAGATGTATTTGAAATTAGCAAGTTATTTAAAGATAGTGGAGAGCCAAAAACATTCACCTTACACTTGGCAAAAAATGGGTAATCCGAATTGGGCAATTGATACTAAGATAGCTCTTGCTATAAACCGAGTAGCAGAAAAGACAGGGCTTTCAACAAAACAGATAAGGGAAGTCGTGACTAATGATTATTTCGGGATAAAAGAAGGATTTACGGATGAGCGAGCTCCGATATTAGCTATAAAAGGCATTGGTTCGCTAAGACCTGTTCCATTGTTTATTAAAAGGCGTTTAAAAAAGCTTAAAAAATCAAATTCAGTTACTGCTCTAGAAAAAACAGAAGAATTGCAAGAAATTCTGATTAGAGTAGAGGCTGAACGGGAAAAAAGATCTACAAAAAAACCAAAAAACTTACTATGAATATTGAAGAAGAATTAAATTGGAGAAAAGAATGTTATAGCGAATTCTTAAAGACAGAGACTCCGGCCATCGTTAAAACTTATGCTTTTCAACCTGACTATGTTTTAATTGATGTTTTCTGTATTGAGCCAAAAAAAAGAAATATCTTATTACCTGAGACGATGACTGAAGTAGAAAGAGGGGTTGTTTTTACTTCGGTAGCGAAAGTGATAGTTAGTACTAGCAATGAATATGCCGAAGGCGATGTCGTTAAATTATCTGATTTTAAATGCAGTGTGTTCGAAAATGCTGATCATGACCAATGGAATAGCCTTAGCGAAAAAGGAACTGTTAAAAAACTAGGACAAACTCCTCCAAAATTAGTAAATAAGTTTATAGAATCTTTTTTTAGATATGTGTTTTTAATATCTCCTATTACAGGAACTAAAACAAAAATGAGACTATTCTTGGTCCCAAAACACGAAATTATTGCTAAAATAAATAATCCAAATGACCTCATTGCTGATTAAAATAATTATAATATACGAAGCGCTTTCACTAATAGCCATGGCATATAATTGGTGGCTTAGAGGCAAGGGGCTTACTGGTATTTCATATTGGGATTGCATGAATCCTGTAAAATTCATAAGCGTTTTGTTCGGATTTATAATGTCTGTTGTTTTTCCACTACATATATTTGAACAATATGCATTAAGATTTTACGATGTTGATTGCAGAAAGAACTGCCTTAATTCGGAAGATGGCGCTTGCGAAATATGCGGATGCAATACAAAAGCCAAGATGTGGTCCCCATTTGAGCATTGTTCTAATAATAACTGGCCAAAAATAATTTGGAGCAAGAAGAAATATATAGAATTCAGAAAGCTCCATCCAGCAACTTTAAAACCAATATATGGCACTATTTAAAAATACTAAGGTAAACATAGGAACTATAAAGAGTGGTAGTTCCCATACTGTCACATGGGACTTCGAAGAGCTTAAAAAGGCTGACATAGGTGAATATTTTGAAAATGGCAAGTGGGAATATGCTGTATTTAAAAACTGTAGCTGCCAAGGAGAAGTACTCATAAGTGAGAAGCAATTTACACTAGAATATAAAGATAAAGGGCTTAAGGACGGTGAGTTTACTAAAGAAGTTAAGGTTTATCTAAAAAATGGAAATATGCCCATACGTGTTCAAAACGATAGGGGCATAATGGTTTTCAATGAGCAACTAGGGAGCATAACACTGTATTTTACAGTAAATGTGGTTTAAAATGACATGAATTGAAGAAATCTGGTCCAATAAGTATAATTCCTTTTTGGATCTATAATAGGAAACCATTTATAGATCAGGACCATCCTGTTATAAATCCTGTTCAGCCAGAATATGCAGTTTATTGGAAAAAGATAATCGAGAAGTGCCTTTATGGAATATGGGGCCATGACCACGATGGAACAAATGGGGGTTATCGGTGGATGCCCGGCAACTTATATTTTTATATAAATTTAACTCCAATTGAAAAAGAAGGAGAGGATGGATCCCAAATATTAGCTCCTCCTACATTAAGAGATATAGATTGGTTTAAATTCTATGGCATGGTAACATGCGACGGTTTTTCTGGCTTTGAAGACGATGACGAATTTACCTGTTATAGGCCAGTTGGCAAACTTCAAGAAGGATTGAAGTTAAAGCATGCCGAATTAAAGAGACTAGATAATGAAAGTGCTTATATAAAGAAGAAAGACGGTAGCTATAAGACTTACGTTGATGCTCGAGAGTATTTATATAAGACATATTCAAGGCCACTTGGGAAACCATTATGGAGAAATGAATCTACGAATTGGCTGGAATTAACATCCAGAGGTATTGGAAAGAGTTTTACATTAGCCAATGGAGAGATAGCATACGACTATGTTTTTAACGGATGTAGATCATTAAAAGAAGTACTGCGTGGAGTTATTTCAACGACCATAGTTGTAGGGTCATCTGTTTCTAAATATACGGACGACTTATTAGATAAATTTAGTAAAACATATGAGTATTTAAGAACTCACCACGGGTATTACAATGACGGAAAAACTGAAACTCCTGGCGTTTTCTGGCTTCCATATGAAGGTCAATTATCAATCGATGGTAAACCGTTTACTAATAGGACCCAGAAAGCAGGAGGGAAAGGATATATAGGTGCTGGGTCAAAAATATTTAACGTCACTTATTACAATAGAAGTAATGCAGGTATTGGGAAAAGGGCCCGTAAATTCATAACAGACGAAGCAGGTACGTTAGATAATTTTGAAAAAGTACATGGTTTTAACTCGGCAGCACAGCGAAGGGAAACCAAATTTGGTAAATCAACCTATTCTGGTACGGGTGGCGAAATGACTGAGATAGTTGGGATAAAAAAAGCATTTGGTAGTCCTAAAGGATACGGAATTTTGCCATATCCGGATTTATTCGGATTTAATAATGCAGAAACCGGATTATTTGTCCCTGTATATTATAGGCTTGATATATATAGAGATCCAAATGGAAATTTATTAATAAATGAAGCATATGAAGATGAATTAGAAGAAAGGGAATTTATCAAAAAGCATAGCCCTGATCAGTATGCAGAACATATAATAAGTTACCCTTTTTGGCCACATGAAATGTTTATGCAGGCAGCTGACAATTTATTCCCAACAGTTGAACTAGAAAACAGACTTAATGAATTATTATCCGGTGAATGGGATAAAATCGCCAAACCTGGATGGCTTAATTATATTGACGAAGAAAAAACGCAGTTAAAGTTTGACTTAGACCTAACCGGATCTTTAGAAATACTGAATAGATACCAAGCTGAAAAAAACACAAAAAATAGAAAAGGAGGCATAGTTATATACGAAATGCCTATTCCTGACAAACCAAATCCAACTTATAATGATCCATTATATATTACGGTTTATGACCCGGTTGCTTTGGATAAAGACGGGAGCTCTATTTGTTCGGTTATTGTATTTAAGTTTTACCAGCCTGATGATTTATCAAAAATACAATTTAATATTGTTGCTGAGTGGCATGGAAGATATGACACATTGGATGAAAACCATGAGGTGGCTTTTAAACTAGCTATGTTTTATGGATCTAAAGTATTGCCCGAGATAAATAATGCGGATATATTAAGAAATGGAAGAGATACATTTAGGTGGTATATGTTCCAGCCAAAACCTAAGGGAATATTAGGTCAATTTAATCAAACAAGAGAATACGAAGTCGGAGTTTTGATAACTCCTGGAATGAAAGGCACGCTAGCCTTGTATTTAAATGAAATATTCAATACAGTTGTTGACAAATTAATAACTGTAGAAGACGGAAAACAGGTTGAGACTATTGTAAAAATGGCATCTAAGATTACTTCAATAAGAGTATGCGACGAAGCTTTGCAATACGGAGAAGGCAATTTTGACGCTATTTCATCAATGTTTTTAGTTGCTTTATTATATAGAAATTCAGTTATGGTTCCAAGCGGTAAAAAGACCGAAGAAGAAAAGGAAATAATAAAATCTTACAAAAAATTTGTAAAGACTAAAAGAATAATTTATAAACATCACCCAGCATTCAGTAAATAATAATATATGTTATACGGAAACAAAAAGCCTTTTAAAATAGGACCTACAGAAGCCGAGAAATATGCCAATGATATGCAATTGGCTAAAGATATGATAAATTCATACGCCATGATCAATCCAGACATGGAAAGGATTGATAAACACAGACAAGCACTTGAAGTACATTCAGGAAGATGGTCTAAAATTGAAGCCCTTGAAACAGGAATAGATGTAAACATAGGAGGTGAAAACTTCAAGATAGGAAGCACAAAAATCAGACATTATGACAAGATAGGACGCATAACAAGAGGAATGTTAGGGGCCTTTATGTCGGCTCCATTAGTTGCAATATTTAAAGACATTTCATCTAAAAGCAAAAGCATTAGTGATAAATTAAAGCTTGAAGGGATAAAGGCTAATTTATATGAAAAATATATTGCGCCAAAAATAGATATTATTACAAAGCAGGAATTATTAAAAGTAGGCGCTACCAGCATGTTTGACCTATCGCCTGAACAGCAGATGCAGATTCAAGGCCAAATAGCTGAAAGAACAAAGCAGGAAAGTCCGGAAGAAATTATCAGTGCATTAGAAAAGATAAAAACTCCTGATGAGCAGGTATGTCAGTTATTATTTAATTACACAGCCAATAAAGAGAAAATCAAAAGCAAGTACGACCAAGGCGCAGAATTCGCAATTTGCACTGGAGAAGAATATTATAGGCCTAGTATAATCAATGGATTCCCTAAATTAGAAGTATTGATACCTGAGGGGGTTGTTTTCGGAGGGTCAAGACATGTGCCAGAAGTTGAAAACAAAACATTTGCGACGTACACGCAAGGATTGAGCGTTGAAGATGTCATAGCTAGATTTGGGCTAGGATTTCTTAAGGATGACGTAGATAATATATCCAAGTATTATAATGTAGGCTATAACAATAATACGCGACCAACAAATAACTATCTTTATTCAACAGATAGAGCTGCAGTAGAATTTATTGGATCGGATCCGGTATTGAGTCAGACAAATTTCTTGACACGAAGAGGGCAGGATATGTTAAGCGCTTTATATTCCAAAATTGGCAGTAAAATAGACGCATTTAGTATTCAACATAAATACGTTACATTTAGATGGCAAACGTGGATGTATCAAGTCACAAGATTAGTAAATGGAAAACCAAAGACATTTATAGTTTCTGGCCATTATGTTAGAAACCCTAAAACTGACATCAAAATAAAGAGATTCTTAGCGCCACAGGTATGGCAAGGAGATAGATTAGGAGAGGATAGTTTCCATAATTTAGAGGTGATACCATATCAATATGATTCAATTCAAGATCCTTTTTCGCCAAAACTCGGAATTTTTGGAGGGATGTATAATACAGTTATGGGGACGACCAAAAACTATAGCCTAGTTGACAATGGCTTGGTATGGAACTTTAGATATAATCAAATCATGGCAAGGCTTGACGAGATTGAATCTACTAATTATGGAAAGATTGCATTACTTGATTTAAACTCAAAGCCAGATGGAATATTATGGGAGGATTGGGTAAATGGGTTACTTACTGCAAAAATAGGAATTGCTTCAAAAAACAAAGATTTTCAAGGAAACAACAAAGATAAAGATCCTATAAACAATATAGATTTAAGCAGATTGGTGGATGCAGCTAATACTATTCAACAGCTTCAGTATGCAGAATCAGAGTTATATAAAAACATGTATTACTCTGAGGCCAAAACAGGTGATATAAATCAATATACTACTAATCAGAATGCTTCTCTTCAAATTCAAGGAGCTGACTTGCAATTATTAGGATTTTATACCAGGCATAGAGAAATAACTACTGCCGTGTCTCAAGCAATGCTTAAGAATAGCTTAATAGCTTATAGAGACAATGAGCAAATCAAAGATGCTGTACTGGATGATTTTCTAAAGGCACATTATGAGATAAATATGAAAAACGAAGATGTTGGCCAGTATGCAATAGCTATATTAGATACAATGAACGAGATGAAATCTGTTCAAAAAATGACTGACCTGGCTCTATCTTTCGTGCAGACAGGAATTATAAAGTTAAGAGAATTGTCTAGGTTGTTTTCTGCAACAACCATGGCAGAAGCACAGGATATCATAGATGAAGCAGAAGCGATTAGGGAAAAAGAAGTTGCTGCAGACAGAGTATCTCAACAAGAAATGGAGGCTAAAAATGCTCAATATCAACAGGACTTATTAAAACTGAAACAAGATTTCGACGCATTACAAAAAGACTTAGACAGAAAAGTTAAGATAACATTAGCAGATATAGGAAGTCATATGATGGCAAATGCTAGTGATATAGATGGCGACAAGGTGAATGACTCATTAACAAAAGCTTATGCCGAAATAGCGGCAACACAGCAAAGACACAAGGACGAAATGGCATTTAAATACGCTGAATTGGCAGTTGAAAAGACTAAAGTCACTCAAAAGCCATAAGGTGTAGTTTTTTTTTAAATTAAAACGTATTTCAATCACAAACAAAAATAAATTTGCAGCGTATGAGTAACAAGTCACCGAAAGACGATCACATAGACTTTATAGGCGATGTAGACACATTGGACCTATTAAACAGCATGAATAACACAGGAGAATTGCCAATAAAAGGCAAAGTGCCTTCCATAGTTATTGATGATGACGATGACAGTGGGGCCTTTGATATCGATGATGAAAAGACTCACATAAAAGAAAAAACCGCAAAAAAACCAGAAGAAACTCCTGCAGAAGCAGATGAGGAAGTTGTTGACGAGCCGTTTATATTGCACCAAAAGCAGTGGATTGAAGACGGCAAACTTCCAAAAGATTTCAAACCTACCTTAGATGTAAACAAGGTAGATGAAGCCCTTTACGACCATACTGTAAAAAGCCTTGTCGAAACAAAATTTGACGAATACGTAAAAGAAAAAGGTCTTACACCTGAAGAAATAGACGTATTGCGTGGCAGAAATCTAGGAATAGATAGCAGTCTATACGGCAAAGAAAAAGCATACTTGCAATTATCTAAAATTGTAATCGATCCAGATTCAGAAGATTTCGAAGCAGAAACAAGGGATCTACTCAATGTATTTTATAAGGACTTAAAAATGCCTGAAAAGAAAATAGCGCAAGTTATTGAAACAGATTTATTAAGCCCAGACATTGTAGAAACTATCGAAGAAGCGAAAAAACATTTTGCTGGCAAAGCATTGATCCTAAACAAGGAAATCAAAGCATCGGAAGAAGCAGCAAAAAAGAAAAAGGAAGATACTGTAAAAGCTCATATCGATAAAGAAGACGCCATTTTAAAATCTAAAAAAATTGGTGACTTGACATTGACTCAAGCACAATTAGAATTTGTGCAAAAAGGGTTGAGAGAAAAAACCGAAGTCATTACAAGAAAAGACGGCACAAGCGTAAAAGTGTCTTTATATACTAAAAAAATACACGACATCACGCACAATCCAGAGAAAGCATTGCTTTCTAAAGTTAGATTCTTGTTAGAAGACACCAACGTGGAAACAGCTGAAGAAGTAGGCGGTAAAAAATTCTTAAAGGATTTAAACAGAACGGTAGATAGACAAAACTATAGCAATAAGAAAAACAGAGCAGACGTAGAACTGCTCGATTAAATAATAATTAAAAATAAACATGGCAGTAATACCACAAAATTTCGAAAAATTTAGCGTAGGAAGATACTCGACGTCAGGAAAGGAATTAGCTAATAAGTTAGTTGACGAAAGGGCCTTTTATTCCATATATCCACATAGTCTTCCTTACCACGAATTAGACCCGGCAATGAGAAAATTAGCATCTGCTAATTATCCTACTATCATAAACGGGGATTCATTGATGAATATCTTCGAGCAACAAACGAAGGTGATAAACGTGGACAAAGACACTATCCGTTGGAAGTTGTTTTTCGACAGTTCAGACCTTAGAGCTTCAATAATGGGAGTTCAGGAAAGTTTGAGTGGAATTCTTGGTCTTAATGGAGCTTCTTTCGAACTTGATTTAGATAGTGATGTTTACGGGCCAAATGATTTGATAATTATAGAAGGCCTTACTGAATTGCCTTTATTGATAAAATCACATCCAAGAACACATGGAATGAAAACAACATATGATGTTGTTTTAGAGGATGCAGGAGATCATATACAAGCAGCCTGGATAAAAACAGGAATGCAGGTAAAAGCACAAATTGGCTCATTAAGGGGAGAAGGTAACGTTACCAGAGGTAATGTACACTGGACTTCTGGTAATTCGTTTATCCAATTTGAGGTCCCTATGACTTCAATGGGTTGGGAAATGAAAATCACCAATAAAGCGTGGTTGGCATCCAAGCATTACATGATCCGTCCAAACATGAAAGAACACCTTGCTATGACAGGTGGCGCGGATGTCATGATCAATGAGTTTGATGCTAAATTTAAGCGAGTTACAGATAAACAAATAGACCTTGGCTTAGCCTATGGTCGTGCAAGTGCGAAGCACGCAAGCCCTCACTTAGATGGTATCACTGGCAAACCAATGATATCAGGTCCGGGATGGTATCAATACCTAGAAAGTGCGACACACTTAGACTTTAACCCATATCAGAACATCATCGATTTTTTAAGAACACAAATTCCAGCTACTTGGAATGACAAAGTGGACTATGCTGATCGTATTCTTGATGTATATACAGGATCGGGAGGTCTGACATTAGTACAACAAGCTGGTGAAGAATTAGATAACAAGGGAAGCGTTATTCAAACTGCAGAGTATAATTATACCTCAGAGACTGCTTTCTTTAAAGGTAGAAAAGCAATCGCGCTTGGAGCAAAACAATATCGTGCATTCTATATCGAGCCTTTCGGTCTCGTTAGATTCCATCACCTGCCTATGCTAGATAGTTCTACCATAGACACTAGAAAATTCCGTGGATTACCATATCAAAGTTATGAATTCATAGTTTTCAACGATGGACGTGGAGACGGAAGAGAAGAAAATATTTATATCGCTAGATCTGAAGAAGAATCACAGTTCTTGTATTCAACAGGGTTGTGGACCCCAACTGGTGCTGCCGGGCAAAATGGAAATGCTCAGAAATACCATAATGGCCTTGGCGATGAAAACGCATACAAGATCATTCGTGAAGAAAAAGTAGGTATGGTTGTAAAAGACCCAACTTACTTTACTTGGATTCGAATGAACATGCGATAGTATTGTAAAACCAAAAAAAACTATGATATATTTAGTTAAATACACAAACTCGCAAAGCTTTATGAAGGAATGGGCAAAGGACCCAGGAATTCGAGTTATGAATGAAGACGGTAAGTCTGAATTGACCACTATGTCTTACAAGAAATCTTCTGTACCCGGTACAGTAGTTTTATTCACCGCTAAGTACTATGACAATAAGGTGCAACTGGCTATGACTCAGGATGAGTTAAATAAGGCAGTCAGGGCCATGGAAATATATATTGGCGGCAAGCAAATTACTGAAGCTCCAATTGGTACTTTAGATCACGACTTTTGGAAATCAGAATTTGCTTACCATCGAATAGAGAAAGGAGAAACAAAACTTGATGATTCTGATCCTAAAGAACGCTATGTTTTAGCGGCAATGAGGAAGGATAAAGAGTTTTATTTTAAAGAAGCAGGAAGTCCACCACCATCAAAAAGTATGGTAAAATGGACTGTAACTCCTTTGGACGCGAAATCAACTCAAATAGTTGAGGAAGAAGGAGACAGCATCCAAGCTGTAAAACAGCTGTCAACAATGGATTACGACAAACAGATTTCCATACTAAAAATATATGGAAAGAAAGTTGACGGAAAGACTGATCCAAAAATTGTAGAAGCTATGCTATTTAGAATTATTACATCTGAAAAAGATGAAATGTTCAGCGACGGCATAACTAATTTACAAAAATTCCTTAGCTTAAGCTTGGGAAGCAATGCAGATATTAATATCAATGCAATTGCTAACGATGCTAAGATTTACATGGAAAAGCGAAACGGAATGTATTATTACGGGGAGATAAAGCTTGGTAAAAACAATGAAGAAATTATAGAATTTTTAAAGAATGACAACGATCTTCTTCATGAATTAAAAAGGAAAACTGACAAAAAATGATCCAGACAAAACGCATGGTCATAGAATTTGACAGGCGTTTCGATAGATTTGCCAGTGAATACAAAAAAAATCTTCGAATAGAAGATAAAATATCCTTGCTTAACGAAGCACAGGAAAAAATATTTGAAAATCGAGTATCAATTGCAGAAACAAATACTGAGGTTAGAAATGATTTAAGAGTTTTTGAAATAAAAGATCAAAAATTGCAATTCATCAGAGCAGCTAAAGAATACACAGTATTTAGAATTCCTGATAATTATTATCAGAAGTTAAGAATAGATTGTACAGCCAGAACTTTAGAATGTGGAAGCAAAAAAATACCTGTTGTGTTTTTTCAAACAGACGACTTATCACAAGCATTGAAAGATGATTTCTGGAAGCCGTCTTACGAATGGGAAAATATATTAGGTGATGAAGGCAGTGAGGGGATATATGTATGGCATGGAAATACTTGTGAAATAGTAGATGTAATAATAGACTACTACAGAAGACCACAGTATTTACATAGCGCAGAGATGTCTAAGACTGGTTCATATGTATATTTCGATGACAAATTAATTAATTATGAGTCTGATTGCGAATTTAGCAACACATATTTGTGGCAAGACATTGTAGATTTAGCGGTGTTGATAGCTAGGGCAGATATTGGAGATGTTAGAGACTTTCAGATTCAAAGTCAAAAAATATTATTAAAAGAAAAACAAGATAAATAAAAAATTATGGGTTCATATAATAGAGTAAACTTTCTGGTATCGAACAAAGACTACGCTTTAAAAGCATCGGGTATTGATATCGATGTATTGCCTTCTGGAATTCCAGGAGACGATTGTAGGTATAATGCAAGTCCTGGAGAAATCCTCATCATCGACTTAGCAACCAGAAAAACCATAAATGCGGCAGGAATTGCCACAGTTAAGAAATTTGGGATAGCTCAGGCAACTGGAAGCAATGGATGTGCTACAGAACTAAAATGGTTATTTCACCCAGATTTCAATTTCTGCGAACACAAACTTGACGTAAAAGTGGCGAGTCCTAATTGTGGACAAGGACAAATATTGGATGTTTACCTTCCAAATTGCACCAAAAATGATACTACATTAGGTTTCGGAGTTTGGCTAGATGATAGCTTTGTAAGAAGTACAAATGGTTATAATAATAAATTATTATACAATTGGACCGTAAACAACTCCAAGCAAGGATGTACGGATTGCGACGAAACAAGTGTTTGTGATGAGTTAATTTGTGCTTTAGTTGATAAAATCAATAGCACTAATCAACCAGACCCAACAAAATATGTGCATGGCATTCATGCAGATATGGCTAAAAAATTTCAGCCAATTAGAGCTGCAAGGTTATATCCTGGCGTTGGAACCACAAAGAATTTCTGCCTTACACCAACTGGAAGTGGTTGCGACGAATGCGCATACATTCCGGCTATTACAGGAATTGAATTAGATGGGGTTGATCATGCATTTGCATATACTGTTGATCCATCAGACAATACAAGATCTTTAACGAGTCAAATCGATAGAATTGTTGCCTTGATGAATAAGGAGTTAATACCTAGAGGTGGATACGCTTATAGAATGAAGGGGATTGGCAAATGTTGTGAATATGGAATTCAGGTAAACACTTGTATTGCCAGCGTTCAATTAATGACAAATGCTGCAAATATCGTTCCTTGTTCTGTTGAAAACGTAGCGGCAACAAAAGATTCAATAGTAATATGTAAAGACTGTAGCGCTACTCCTCCTCCTGAAGCATTGACATGTGGTATCAGATTATTCGTAGATACGATTCAGGTTCCATGTCATTGTGCTTATCCACCAAATTTACCACCTCCAAACACTTACATTAGACGAATACAAGCTGATGTATTAGGTGGTGACATAGGAAGTGAATACATATATGTAAATGAGGTTCAACCACCAGAAAATCCTGAGGGCTTTGGTTACTATTACCAAGACAAAGAAAGATATCAATCAAACGGTGGACCTGGGAAAGATTGGAGATACACAAATAGTCCATTTGGAGATTTACAACTTCCGGATGAGGCAAGTAGAGATAGCAACACTTCTGTAGATTGTGAAGAAATGTATTGCGTATATGATTTCGAAATCAACTACAGTGCTTTAAATAATGGTCCATCAAATGCGCTTAGGTTCAACCAAAGGGATTTAGGCCGGGTATTGATCAGAAGCAAGTCATCAGTTCTTAGAACTGCATGGGAATTAGTGTTGGTGGCCTTAAAAAATAGAGGAATTTGTTCTAACATTGACACAACCTGTACCCCATAATTATGAGTAAAGCAGTAAGTATATTAAAAGGTATCTTTCAAATAGGCAAAGAAGGTAGCACTGATTTGACTGAAATTTTAGATGCTCAAGCAGAATGCAATGGTGGATTCCATTCTTGCTACCAAGGATTAATTTCAAAAGACCTAGAAACAGGAGTAAGGCATATTGGATATTTTTACGGAGGTGTTTGGACTACTAAAACATTAGCTGCTTTTAAATCTGAAGGCCCAGCTCCGGTCGG
>JADLHV010000194.1 GCA_020848595.1 Bacteroidia bacterium | reverse complement strand
TGTAAGCGTGAACCTATTCTTGATTACCTAATTTGCATTGGTGGCGATGGAACAATACTCGATGCAGTTGAAATTGCAGGTGATAGTCAAGTGCCAATAATTGGCGTTAATACTGGTCGTTTAGGATTCTTAGCTAATGTGTCTACAGATGGTTTTAAAAATGCTTTTAGTGAATTAAAACAAGGAAGTTTTAGTATCGATAAACGCTCAATACTACAGCTAGAAAGTAATACAGATTTGTTTAGATTTAATTATGCTCTAAATGATTTCGTTTTACATAAAAAAGAAACTAGTAGTATGATAACAGTGCATGCTTTTTTAAATGGAGAACCACTGAATTCATATTGGGCAGATGGACTTATTGTTGCAACTCCAACAGGTTCTTCGGGGTATTCTTTAAGTTGTGGTGGACCAATTTTATTTCCTAAATCATCAAGTTTAGTGGTTACGCCTATAGCGCCGCATAATCTAAATGTGCGACCAATTATTATACCAGATGATCAAGTATTAAGCTTCGAAATTGAAGGTAGAAGTAACCAATTCCTGGCTTCTATGGATAGCCGTTCTGTTACTATTGATCAAAGTGTGCAAATTGCAATTCGAAAAGCTGACTTTAGTATAAATTTAGTCAGATTTGAAGGCGATACTTTTCTTAAAACCTTGCGCAATAAAATGCTCTGGGGTATGGATAATAGAAATTAATGTACTGTCTTTAATAAAGGACAATTTTTGCAGTTTTTCTTCTTTAAACGCTAATATTGCTTCTCTATTCAAAATTATTACGCTGATATTCAGACATTTGTTGCAACATCTAAAGTTATTAACAATTTATTAAGCTTCAATGCTTAAAATTGAAGTCAACAAAAAAAACTAAGTCTTTTTGCTTAAAGGGCTGAAAATGAGTATAAAAACTCAATCAGTTACAGCAAGAAACTTGTAAAAACACAATTTTGAACTTTTTTACCATTTGCAAAGTTCCAAGGTTTTCTTCGGCTGTTAAAGTTTCGATACTTTTTATGGCGATGCTTTTTTGTCCTTTTTTATCTGCACAAAATGGCTCGGTTCATTTTAGTTTTAATCTCGATACTATTTCTACAACCAGTGCTGGTATTTATTCAAATTCTGGAAAATTAATTAGAACTCTTTGGAATTTAAAAACTTTAGAAGCAGGGACGCACGATTGCGAGTGGGATAGATTGGATGATCTTGGACGATTATTATTGGATACAGGTTATTATTTACGTGTATTGTCTAATAATGTTCAATATACTTGGGAGGGTGTTATTGGAAATAATTCAGATTCTCTTACAGGTAGTTCGAAACTTCGGCATTTCGATCGTATTCATAGTATGGTTGTTAAAGGTAATTGGTTGTATTATGCCGCTGGTTATGCGGAGGGTATGCCTTCTTGCTATAAATTGAATGTAAATCAACCAAATCGAAAGTATAATATCTTATACGATGAGCGCGAAAATGTTGACCAAAATAGTGATTTTGTAGCAAGCGATAGTCAATATGTTTATTGGGCAGGTTACGACCCTTTTGATTCGAGAATCTCTTTTGTTTATGCAACTGATATAAATAGTGATACCGAAGTTGTTTTTAGTAACGGACAAGAACTTAAAATGCATTATGGTCGCACTTATTTATCAAGCATAGCTATTGATACTTTTAGTTCAGGTCGTATAAGTGGAATGGCGGTTCAACCTAATGGTGATTTTCTCTTTATTGCTAGAAGTGAAATTAACCAGTTGCAAATTTATTCAAAATCAAGTGGCCAATTAAAACGTTCACATAGTTTCAGGTCGCCAATGAGCTTAGTGTCTGGTAAAGATGGAAAACTTTGGATGGCTTATGCTACTGATTCTATTTTAGCATTATATTTTGATACATCTGGTAGTATAGATTCTGTTGCAATTAATAAGCGATTGCCGTCACGTCCTCTCGCAATGGCATTGTCTAATCAAGATAGTTTTGTCTCCATTATTTTTGGAGATACCTTTCAACAAGTTTATACTTATTTGAGTTCTATGGATACCTTGGTTAAGATTTTAGGTCAAACTGGAGGGTATATTCAAGATAATTTTGTTTACGATGATAAGTTTTATTTCGATGATTTAGTTGGAAGTTTAAATCGACCATATTTGTGTTACGATGAAATTGGAGGGTTATGGATTGGCGATGTTGGGAATAATAGGACTTTGAGATTCTCTGCGAATGGCGTCTTATTGGATAAGATTGAATATTTGCCAAGTTTTTATTCTGTGGCAGTTGATAAAAATGATTCAACAAGATTATTTGCTGAATTTTTAGAGTATAAAATAGATTATCAGCAAACTTTGGGTCCAAAGAATAATTCATGGCGATTACATAGAAATTGGCGATATGCTGTTGATTCTATTCATAATAATCCTGGTGGAATAAGTGTATTAAGAAATGTGGTAACACTTTCAAATGGCCGAACGTATGCATTTGTCGATTTTTTAGATTCTTATTATGTACGATATCCTGAGTTGATAGAATTGCCAGATACAGGTAATTTTAAATATAGTGGTTGGCGATTAGATAAGTTTGCGAACGATCAGTTGTTTAAAGATGGTAGTAGACTTTGGTATAATTCTGGTTTTGTTAATAATGGTCATGCTAGTGTTATGCATGCAGAGATAAGTGGTTACGATAGTCTCGGTTTCCCTGAATGGGGTCTTGAAGATACTTTAGTATTAGTGCCATTTGATTCATCTTCTCCTAGCGTACAAGGTGTTCCACTGTTAGCTAGAACAGGCTCTAATAAAATGATCTTATTCAATATCGGTAAATTGAATGAAGGATTTCATTTAGGGAGTATAAATTTAGGGGATAGTAATTTTAGTTGGCAAAGTGCAAAGGCAACTCAACTTAAATATAGAGGTGCATATCCTGAAAGCGGTGCTTTTGATATCGGTAATGGTGTCGAGTATCCCGGAGCAACAGTCAATGCAGTTGACCATTCAATTTTTTGGAATTATCACGGTGAATTTTGGAAAAATAGTCAAGTAAATCGATGGCAACATGTGTATGACAATGGACTAAGTATAGGGAATTTTGGTATTACAACACCCGATGGTTTAGGTACGGGAGTAGAAGCTTTTAAAGGGGGCGCAGGTAATGCTCTGTCTTCTGCAATAGTGAAAGTCGGTGATGTGTATTATATATATCATTGCGATGAAAGTGTGCATTCTGGTATTCACCGTTGGAAGATAAGCGGATTAAACACTATTAAAGAGCAGGCTATTAGAACTAGTATTCCTCAATTAATAACTGGTCAAATACAAAAGGCCTATTTCAATGATAAATTTTTGGATCCTGTTGAATTTAAATTTTTTAAACTCGATTCTCTATTAAGCTCTTATAGCCCAGTCATAGCTGGATTAGATTCAACATCTATGTCTATGCGCTTAAATAGTTATTTAAGGATTAATAAGACAGATAAATATCAATTTGCGTTTAGAACTAGAAATGGAATGCGTTTTTGGTGTAATGGTGTAATACTGGTAGACACTTTTGGTACAACGTCTAATATGGAAATCTTGAGTGATAGTATCATGTTAGATTCGGGTTTTTACTATCCAATTCGAATAGAATTTAATGATTATATGTATAGTGTAAAATGGAGTTCCAATTCCTTTTCTCAAAATACAATTTCATCAAATTTATTAGCGAGTAAAGATACGATGCGCACGAGTACTGTTGATTTAATGTCGGGTTTAGAATTAAACAATGGATTAAAAGATCAAGTTTATGGTTGGCAAAGATGGCCGAAACTAAATAGAGAAGTAGGATTGTTTGACCATTGGCGGGTTGATACTTATATTAAGTCGTATGATTTAGCCTATCCAGATATATTTGTGAATTATGCGGGAGATACTTTGAATAGTTATGTAGAAAGAAATTTGCCCAATGCCGGTACTTGTAAAGTTTCTTGGGATATTGTTGGAGAGATTAACTTCGATGAAGATTTTAATGTATTAATTAAGAATAACGCTTCAAGATTAGAAGTCTTGGATGATTCTGGTGTATGTATAGCTTATCTATCACATGAAATGATCAAAGAAGGCAATAATTATGTGAGCAAGGTTTATGGTTCCGACTCTGTATTTATGACTAGAACGGGTCAATATACTAATTCATATACCAACCGATTTAAAGCATTGCAAATTCATGTTGATTCGAATGGGATAGATTATTTATATGGCGATTATCAATTATTAAATATGCCATTAGGTAGTTCTAAATGGAAGATACCTACTAAATTAAGGTTGTTGTTTCAGCCTGGTACTGGGACTTATGGCGCTGCCTTTGGTGTTAGAAAATTAGTTTATAGCAGTAAGGATTCATTGCAACCGAGCATTTATCCCAAATCTTTAACTGGGCTTTGTACTGGCGACACCATTGAATTGTATACAGATAGTTTTATGCATTATACGTGGCAAAATGGCGATACAAGTCGTTATTTATCTATAAGTAATGCTGGTAATTACAAAGTTAAAGTGTCCGATTTGTATTGTCAGGGCACAAGTGCATTAAAGGTTCTAGCGTCAAAGCCTAAGCCTATTCCAAGTATAACACAGAATGGATTAGTTTTATATTCAAACTACAGTTACGGAAATAGTTGGTATTTGAATGATGTTTTGATAAGTAATGCCAATGATACATTTTATAATTTAGTTTATCCAGGTACATACAGTTTAATGGTAACAGATACGAATGGTTGTTGGTCAAAAGTAGATTTATTAGTACCACTGGCAGTCAACGAATCGATAATACAATACGGTTGCCTAACAGATAACAAGATTTGGATAAGCGGTCCAAACAGTATAGAAGGCGAGTTGCAGGTATCCGACGATGGCGGTTTGACATGGCATTTGGTATATCCGAGTAAAATATTGCAAGATTCAACAACGAGAATAAATTGGATTTATCAGTTAACTCATATAATAGGTCAGAATTATAAGTATAGTTATAAAGACGAGCGTGGAAAGTCGATAGTAGTGGCATTAGATTTTAGCACATGTCAATTTAAATCAGGATTTATTGTGAAGCCAAATCCATTTTCGAGAGAATGGACATTGGTTTTTGGAAGTGAATTGCCAATAAACAGACTAATTGAGTACCAATTATGTGATATAAATGGAAAAATTTGCAATAAAGGAGAGATTAGCACAATAGATAAAGAGAATGGCTATTTGACGGTTTCGGGAGAAGGGCTATCGGAAGGCCTATATATATTAAGGGTTATAGAGAATGGAGAGGAGTTAGAGCGACTATTGTTATTTCATATCCAATAATTGCATAAAAAAATAAGCTTTTTGTCCTAATAAGTCTTTTTACTCACTTTTTGGGGTCTTTTTTGTTGAAATGTTTTTTTGGAAAGCTGCCAAAAACTTAAACAAAAAATGGTAAAGTAAGTGTTTTTGAGCTTAAAATTGGACTTGTAAATATCTGTTTTACTGATAATTAAGTTAAATATTTAAAAATATTTGAAAAATTATTTGGAGGTAAAATTGAAATCCATCTATATTTGCTCTCAGATGAACTAGGTATATTTACTCACAGTAAAAATGCTTAATTCAGTGAAGAGGATTACACACACAATACACAATATGCACACTACAACATTAAACCCAGGAGCATCGTCTCCAAAGATGATTCGGACTTCAAGTGCGAGTCAGACTCTAAAAATCAATTACAACAGAACTTATTTTGCCTTAAAAGGAATCGAGATTATTAGAAAATTTACTTCTAAAATCCCATTCTAAAAACCAATAGAAAACTCTTTTGGTAAGGCGACACGCATTCAGGCATTTTTATGTCTGGTCGTTTATTGCCATGGGGGTTAAAATTCACAATCGAAAACACAACACAAAATCAAAACTGAACTGTTGAAACACTATTTTGAAAATCACAAACGCACAATGAAATTCTACGCAAGCACAATTATTCTATTATTAGCTACTACAGTTAATGGAATGTACAATCCGAAAATGCGCAATAACTTCGGAGCAAATCATGCTATTTTAAGGTTGAATACTGGATATTACAGCAATGCTTATCAAATGTCAAAACCTGTAAATGGCGAATCTGGTCTTAATAATTCAAGTGATTATAGTATGTTGTCGAACATGCGACTTGGACTAGAGGCCATGATTATGGTCAATAACAGAGGCAATTTCTCTGAATCTGTTTCAAGAAATAGACCCATATTTCTTCAAATGAAAGCTCAATACGATGGTTTAGATAAAAATACCTTAGTAACAGCTGGATATGCTCATGGCCTTGAATGTAAAGCAAGTTTCTTGTTCTTTGGTCAAGTAAAGGGTTACTTAAGTATAGGTGCCGCAGCTTTAATGAACAACGATCCAACTATTCCTGCCAACGAAAGAACTACTGATGTAGGCGCTCGTTTAGGATATAATGTCTATAATAGAACATCTGCTCTTCAATTCGATACTTATGTATTTAAAGATAAGGTCTTAGTTACTACTCAAGCATACAAGAAACTTGGTGAAAATGTATTGATTAATGCTGGTGTTAGTAGAAATCAACCTAGTATCGGTTTCTCTGCCATGATTGGCTCTTGCAGAGTTGGTGCAACTACTCAATATAGTAAAAATAATTTCCAGTCTGGGGTTAACCTAACTGTCAACTTCTAAGAGTCATTGAATTGACTCAAACACATTTCGAGTGTGTGTGTAACACTAATAAATCAACAAAATAGTGTGAAACTCCGTCTGGTAAGAGACGGGAACTGCAAATTCCCCGCTGGTTGAGTATACTCCAGTCGGGGAGTTTTTTTTTAGTCAACTTAGTTGATTGCTTGAAGTTTGATTTTTATATCTTTAGTATAGTTAGCCAGTGCTGTAGATTGGCCTAGGACGCTAGAACTAAATCCTTAAGTTACATAACTCTGAGAGTTTTTATTAATAGTGTTTGTGAGCTTATCTCTCTTATGTGTCATCTGTCAAAAGTTCTCACATGGCGTATTTATACTGACAATATTTAAAAAAATATCGAAGGCGCTATGTTAATTAATTTCAGGCGTTATTATACTTCGACAGCTTTAAGTGTTATCGGTTCTGTGGATAGTTCGCCACCATTTAACCATGCTTGTTCGTTGTTTGGATGAATAATGACTGGCATACGTTTTTTAGAATTGTGTATTCTAGCCATAAATTCGTTGGCTTCTGTGGTGAGTATCGAATAGGTATGCATCAATTCTCCAGTTTCTTTGTCTAACCATTCGCTCCAAATGCCTGCCAACGCAAAAGCCGAATCATCAGGCAATCCGATTTCATATTTTTGTTTTTGTTTGCCTTTTTCATCAAGCCATTGCCATTCATAAAATCCATCTACGAGTACTAAACAGCGTTGTTTAACATAAGACCTAAAAGACGGCTTTTCTGCTATGGTTTCTATTCGTGCATTGAGTGTATTTTTTCTAATCTCCTTATCTTTAGCCCAAGAAGGAATCAGTCCCCAGTTAAACAGTTTAATCGTATTGCTATTATCGTTGGCAATAACAGGCGTTTTAGGAAACTGAAAGCCATTAAAGATAGATGGGGTAAACAAGGAGTCCTGCTCAAACTTGGCTCTAAATCGGTGTTCGAGCTCTATGGCTTTTTTGGTTTGTTTAGAGTGAAAGCACATCAGACATTTATTAGGATGATATCGGATAATTTAGTTGTATAATTTGGCGAAAGGTGTTCTTGTTTCATGCGCCATATTTTACCAGTCGATTGTGAGGCTAATCTCAATTTTTGTTGACCAAAGTTGGCGTTTATTTTATCTAATGCCTTCATAAGTGGGATATGTCTCGGGTTGGCATTATCGAAAAATTTAAATTGTACTTGTTCACTTGGAATTAAGTCGAGGACAATCACTCCCGCTTTTTTATAGTGAAACCCAGTTTTAAATATTTTTCTAAGTCCTTCTAGTGCAAATCGACTTAGTTCTATGGCCGAATTGCTGGCAAAAGGGAGTTTGATTAAAATGTTTTTGCTGTATTGTGGAAGGTCGTTTCTAAAGCCATTTGTATGGATAAAAACCATCATTGTCGTGCAGCAATTGTTTTGTTTGCGTAGCTTTTCTGCACACGAAACGGCAAAGGTAGAGATACGTTCTTCGAGAGCGCTTAGTTCTGTAATGTTGCCTTCGAAGGAGCGCGTGGTCGCAATGTTTTTTTTATCTTTAACATCTTCTAATTTTAAAGTTGGAATGCCTTGTAAATCCTGTTTAAGGCGCAGTCCAACAATCGTTAGATGATTTTTAACGAATTGGTCATTGAGTTGAGTAAAATCAAATGCATTTTTTACCCCCAAAGTTTGTAAAAGTCGTTCGTTGGCATTGCCTATGCCCCATACATCGCCGATTTTAGTCCACTTTAGAGCTTTAACTCGCTTGATTTCATCATCTATAATGTAAATGTTATTGGTCTCTTTCGGGAATTTTTTGGCGATTTTGTTCGATATTTTTGCTAATGCTTTTGTAGGTGCAATGCCAATAGATATTGGTATTCCCGTGCATTTATAGACTCTTTTCTGAAGCTCACTAAAATGCTTAGCTAAGTTGGATGGTGGTAATCCAGATATTTTCAGAAAAGCTTCATCAATGCTATAGACTTCTATTTCTTGACTCAATTCACTGAGTAGGGTCATCACTCTTTGACTCATATCGCCATACAAGGCAAAATTAGCAGAGAATACATGAACATGATGTTTTTTAAATAAAGCTTCATATTCGAATGCATTTGCACCCATTGGGATACCTAATTTTTTAGCTTCGTTGCTGCGTGCAATGGCACAACCGTCATTATTCGACAATACAACTACCGCTTTCCCATTTAAGTCGGGTCTAAAAACACGCTCACATGAAACGTAAAAATTATTGCAGTCGACAAGTGCGTACATTACACCATTTTTTTTATGACATGCGTTACAATTCCCCAGATTAAGAAATCGTTTTCTTCGGTAACTTTTATCGATTGGTATTTAGAATTTGCAGGCACTAACCAGCAACAATCTTTTTCTATTTTTATCCTTTTAAGTGTAAATTCTCCATCAATATAACATACGGCGATTTTGTCATCTTTGGGGTCTAAACTTTTGTCTATAACCAGCAAGTCGCCATCGTGAATGCCCGCCTCAATCATCGAATCTCCCTTTACTCTTCCATAAAATGTAGCACTAGGATGTTTAACAAGATGGCGATTAAGATCGATACTTAAATCAATAAAGTCTAAAGCTGGTGATGGAAAGCCTGCACTTATTCCAGAGGCGATAAATGGCAACTCTAATTCTGACTCAGTATCAGCTGAGAAAATGTCGAGAATTTCGGATTTGTGCAAGACAATGGCGTTCATTTTATTTTGAAAAGGTAACGAAATCGCGCTCAACGAATTTAAAGCAGCGTCTTACAAAAGAAAGAAAAAAAAATCGAAATAGGAAGTCAATTTTATGTCATCCCTTCTAAATTTTTCTCATTCAACACTAATAAAACTCATGGCATGATATGCCTCCGCCAATATTTCGAGGAGATAACTTCCAGGTGCAATTTGCAATAACACTTGCTCCTTTTGAAATTCATCATAGTACGCTTCATATACAACTCTACCCGACAAATCTATAATTCTTAATTTTGCATGATTGAGTAATGATGGCGATTCTATTTCTATTAGACCCTTGTTAGGATTTGGACTTACAATAAGTGTTTCTAGTTTGTTTGAATTTAAAATGGAAACATTATTGACAAAGTAGCACATAGAAGTATCTGTACAATTGCTGTCTGTTACTTCTAAAGCATAATGTCCAATTGCTGGAGCTGTAAAATCTCGAGTATTAGCGCCAGTTATGAAACTGAAATTGTTATTACAATCGAGCCATCTAAAATTGCCCGTAAAACTAATTGCACTAAGATGTTTGCCATTTTGAGTAACGCCAACATCATTTGTAGGAATAGTAAGTTGTATGCTTATAACACTATCACAGCCAACAGCATTAACTAGTGTATCTGTGTAAGTGCCCGTTTTGGTCCATGTTTTCTTATTGCTTGGACTTCTGTAATATCGGCAGGCTTGCACTTGCATACTCGAGCTACTAGATTCGTAAATGGTAATGTTATAGGTAATAAAGCTATCACAAAATGCCATATTGGTAAGTGTATCGATGTATATGCCCGATTTGGTCCAGATATTTCTGTCATCAGGGCTTTTATAGCTACCACAACTGCTGGCAATAACTGTAGCCGATGAGTTTTTAAGTTTAACTTTTACACTCAAAAAACTATCGCAACCTGAGAGGGTTTTCAATGTGTCGTTATAGGTACCTTCTGCTGTGTAAATTCTTTTGCCGCTAGGAGCCGCTACTTTCGAACAGCCACTGAGGTCGATACTCGCATATTGATCTTTATGAATAATTAATCGGATATCAATAATACTATCACATCCTCTGAAATCAGTTAAAGTGTCAAAATAATTACCAGAAATGAGTAGTGTTCTTTTTCCGCTTGGTACCGTATATTTATTACAAGCAACAGGATAGATAGTATCTTTATTTCCTCCAATAGTTAGATATACAGTTATAGTACTATCGCAACCAGCTATGTTTTTTATTTTTTCAGAATAGACGCCAGAAGACTTCCAAATTAATTTACCACTTGGACTAATAAAGCTATCGCAAGCATGTGCATTGAAAGAAAAACTAGTAGACTTTCGGATGGTCAAATAAATTGTGATGGCACTATCGCATCCATAATAAGTTGGAATGGTATCGTAATAGGTGCCCGATTTAGACCAAGTAAATTTTCTACTCGGACTTATATATCCATTACAGACGTCAATAGTGTCACTAGCATCAAATACCCCTTTGGTTAAGGTTTTTCCTTTAATCCAATTTGAGTTAGAACCATTGAGACCAAAGTTAGTAAGTGTTCCTGTGTTGCCATATCCACTTAAGTCGTTCAGTTTTTTTACGTTTGGGTTGTTTTGACTGGCTTTTCCAAGATTGAATTTGTAATACGCTCTCAATCCTGTTTGCGACGAGCATAGTTCATCGGAAAGGCCATTTGCAATTTCATTTTCAGTTTTGCAAATACTCCAAATTTTAACTTCATCTATTTGACCTTGATAAAAACGACTATAAGTAACATGAGCGCCTAGATATAAATTATTTGCAGTGGTCTTACTAATACTGCCATTAAAGGCTAATGAATCGATTAAAACACCATTGAGATACAACCTCATTTTATTTCCATCGAAGGTGCCAGCAACATGCTGCCAAGTATTTAAAGATAAGACCGTATTAGTGGTGGTGATTTCATGCCAAGTGCCATCGCCTAAAGCAAAATTGAGTTTTCCTCCTGCACCACATCTGAGCATGTAACCATAATTGCTGGTATTGTATTCTTTAGCGATAATATTCCCTTCGAAAGTATTGGTTTTCCAAGCTGTTGGGTATATCCAAGCTTCTAATGTGATATATTTACCACTAATTTGAAGAGATGTATCGTTGCCGCAATCGACATAATCATTTGTTCCATCAAAATCGAGGCAGTTTTGCGCACTTAATGTGGTGTAAATAAATATAATAGCGAAAAGGTAGATTTTTTTCATAATGTTGACTTCAATCTGAACTATGAACAAATATAGGTTTTTGTTAATAATCCAACATATAAAAAAAAATGAACAATTTTTAGCGGAAAGTACAGAATTGTCAATGAGTTTGGAACTATAACTTATATTTGTCTTGATTTTTTTTACAATTATGGAATTTAGAATTAGCAGCATAAATGACTATAACGAAGCTTGTAAGTTGGCTACTGAGCAACCAGAATCATTTTGGGATAGTATTGCAGAAAATTATACGTGGAGAAAGAAATGGGATAAAACGCTCGAGTGGAATTTTGATGAACCAAGTGTTAAATGGTTTATAAATGGTCAATTGAATAT
>JADLHV010000193.1 GCA_020848595.1 Bacteroidia bacterium | reverse complement strand
TTTGAATAATTCTATTTGGCACATGTGCATGCATTGTAAAATCCGCTTTTGTATAACCCTCACATTCTTTTAGAATATCAGATTTCACTCCATCTCTTAAATGTTCTTTAGTAGCTAGAATATAATTCTGAATCAATGTTTTGAACTTAATACGCAATGCTCTATCCTCTATCATCACTGAAAGTTTAATAGCTAAATTACGTGAATTATTGACAAAACTGCCCCAAATCTTACGACCTTCCCACCATCTTTCGTAAGCAGAATTAGTTCTAAAAACCAACAACATGGATAAAACAAATCCAACCAATGCATGAATACTTGTGGTATTTTTATAATTCAAATGAAATACGCCTAATTCAAAATACACTACTATCCATGTATAAGCAGCCATTCCAATTATACCTGGAAGCATTATTCTAAACGTATCACTCTTTTGAAAACTAAGAATAAGTTTCCACCAATCTTTTGGATTATATATAACCATCTTACCACAAAAATGCGTACAAGATTTGGATTTGCCTCTATATCTTTAAATTTATCTATCTAAATTTATTAATAAGGTGCTCCCTTATTTATTATCAAATAGAATCTTTCAAACAAAATACTTATATAAATGAAACATTTAAGGCCCTAATTGTCTAATTTTGCAAGTTCATGAATCTTATATCCGCAGACGGAATATCTAAAGCCTATACCGAAAGATGGCTATTCAAACAAATAAGTTTCGGCTTAGCACGCGGACAAAAACTAGCCTTAGTGGGTAGCAATGGCACAGGAAAATCGACTTTATTAAAAGTAATTGCTGGTTTAATTCAAGCTGATGATGGAAATTTAGCGATTGGCAAAGGCGTTTCTATTGGCTATTTACCTCAAGAACCTGAATTAGAATCTGGAAAAACGATTGAAGAAAGTTTGTTTGGTAGCGATAACCCTGTCTTAAATCTAGTAAAACGTTACGAAATTGCTATTCTCGAATCTGAATTTAATGCAGATGAAATGCAATTCTTACTTGAAGAGATGGACAGATTAGATGCTTGGGATTTTGAAAAAAAGGCCCATCAAATCTTAGCCAAACTTGGCATAACAAATCTAAAACAAAAAAATGAAGCCCTAAGTGGTGGTCAAAAGAAAAGAGTTGCTTTAGCTAGATTACTCATACAAAGTCCCGATGTTTTAATATTTGATGAACCAACTAACCATTTAGATTTACAAGCTATTGAATGGTTAGAAAATTTACTCAATGGCCATAATACTTCTGTTATAATGGTAACGCACGACCGTTATTTCTTAGACAATGTAGCGACTCAAATTATGGAATTAGACCGTGGGCGTTTGTTTATACATCACGGGAATTATGCCTTCTATTTAGAGAAAAAATCGCAAAGAGATGCTGTTGAATTAGCCGAAGTAACGAAGGCTAGAAATTTAATGAGCAAAGAATTGGACTGGATGAGACGAATGCCTAAAGCACGTGGCACTAAGTCTAAAAGTAGAATTGAAGCATTTTATGATTTGAAAGAAATAGCTAATCGCGACTTAAGTAAAAATGACCTTGAAATCTCGGTACAATCTGTGCGATTAGGGAACAAAATCATAGAAGCCAATCATATCAGTAAATCTTTCGGTGAAAAAAATATCATCAAAGATTTTTCTTATATCTTCAAGAAAAAAGACCGAATTGGAATTGTTGGTCAAAATGGAGCAGGCAAATCTACACTTCTGGATATTTTAACGGCTAAAACAGCTCCCGATAAGGGTGATATTGTTCATGGGCAAACTTTGAAGTTTGGTTATTATACCCAACATAGCTCCGACCTAGATAATAATAATAGAATTTTAGAAGAGGTCAGACAAATTGCTGATTATGTAACTTTAGGAAATGGTGAAACAATTACAGTTTCTAAACTACTCGATTTATTTCTATTTCCACCAGCTATGCAGCATACGCCTGTTGCAAAACTTAGTGGAGGAGAAAGAAGACGATTGCAATTGCTTAAGGTATTAGTTACTAATCCAAATTTTTTAATACTCGATGAACCAACTAACGACTTAGACATTGATACCTTAAATGTTCTAGAAGATTTCTTAATGAATTTTGATGGCTGTTTATTACTGGTGAGTCACGACCGTTACTTTATGGACAAATTAGTTGACCATATTTTTGTGTTTGAAGGAGAAGGAGAAATTCGTGATTTCTATGGCAATTACACTGATTACAGAGAGGCCTTGGAAGAAGAAGAGGCTGTTTCAATTGAAAAAAAATCTAATACCGTTCCAATATCAACAAAGGCAACTACAACTAGTGTTCAGAACGAAAATAAAAGGAAATTAAGCTTTAAGGAACAAAGAGAATTTGAACTGTTAGGACAGGAAATTGAAACTTTAGAAACACGTAAAAAAGAGTTAGAACAATTACTGAGTAACGGGAGTAACAATCACGAAGAATTGCAATCTTGGGCAGAAGAAATGTCTAAAACCAATGAAAAATTGGATGAAAAAGGATTGAGATGGCTCGAATTATCTGAAATCTGAGTGTTTCACCCTAACTTTGAATTGTAATTCAACCATAATATATTTGCCTTGTGCGTGTATCTGCTGTTATTATAGCAAAAAACGAAGCCGAAAACCTTCAAAAATCATTACCAAAACTTGGTTGGTGTGATGAAATTATTGTAGTAGATGATTATAGCACAGACAATACAGAAGCAGTATCATTATCTTTTGGATGTAAAGTATTTAAAAGAAAATTTGATGGTTTTGGAACTCAAAAAAGATTTGGAATTTCACATGCATCGCATGATTGGATATTAAATATCGATGCCGATGAAATATTAAGCAATGAACTCATTCAAGAAATTCAATCTATTATAGAAGACATAGATATTCAAGCGTATGAAATCCCAATACGTCATGTTTTTCTAGGTAAAATTTTTAAGTATGGAAAAGAAAGCGCTTATTTTCATCTGCGACTTTTTAATAGACAATTTGGTAATTTTAATGAAGCCACAGTTCACGAAAAAGTAATTATTGATGGGAAAACTGCACGTTTAAAACACAATATACTACATTATAGTTATAAGGATTTGCATCACTACTTCGATAAATTTAATCGATATACAGAGATTGGTGCTGAGAAATTAAAACAACAAGGCAAGAAAAGAAGTTTACTTGTTTGTATAGGCAGTTTCCCAATTTATTTCATCAAACACTATTTCATTTATAGAAACTTTATGAATGGTTGGCAAGGTTTTCTATGGTCGTATTTAAACGCTTGGTACCACACGGTTAAGTATCTTAAACTATTCAGTAAAAATAATTTGTCATGAGCAGATTAAGGGTTTTGATGTATCATAAAATAAGCACTGAAAAATGCGATTTCCTAACGGTAAGTAAAGACCAATTCAGAAAGCAAATGGTCTTTATAAAGAAGCGATATCAACCAATTACGCTATCCGAATTAATTAATCTTATAAAGCATAATAAACAACTGCCAGAAAGAGCTATAATTATTACATTTGATGATGGCTATTTAAATAATTACGAACTCGCATACCCCATATTAAGCGAATTAAAAATCCCCTTTACCATTTTCTTGGTTGCTAATTATATTGGAAAAACAATTGGTCACGATGGCATTTTGCAGAGCTTCTTATCGGCAGAAACACTCAAGTTAATGCAACCGTTAGCAGAGTTTGGTTACCATGGTTTAAATCATGAGAACATTATGGATTTACCAACAGACGAATGGGAAAATACTATCGAACAATGCAAGAAAATTTTAAACCAAGAAGGCATAGAAATGCAAGCAAGTTGGGCATATACCTATGGTGCTTTTCCAAAAAAGGATACTGAAAAGATGAAACGTTTAAGAGAAATTTTCAAAAAACAAGACATTCTCTGTGCGTTCAGAATCGGAAATAGGATTAATTCTTGGCCATTAAAAAAGCCTTTTAAGATCCAAAGACTAGATATTAGGGGCGATGAATCCTTTTTAAAATTCAAAATTAGAGTGACTTTAGGTAAAATTTCTATCTAGAATAATCTCTCATAAAAATTTGCATTTATCTAATTTACAGATAATTACAATACTACCTTACTGAATTTATCGATAAAAAGACAAAAAAAGGGCATAAAAAAACAGAAGAATGAATAAATTCTTTGATTTTTTTGCAGCGAATTAATTGTTAACTTTGTCTAACGAGGTATCAGTGGTACTAATGTTTGCGGAAAAACAGGTAATTGAAGGTTGCATAAAGGGCGACAGACTAGCTCAAGAGGCGTTATATAATCGCTTCTCGGGAAAGATGTTGGCGGTAAGCAAACGTTACTTAAAGGATTTAGAGTCCGCTGAAGACGCATTTCAGGAGGCATTTGTAAAAGTCTTTACACATTTAAAGAATTTTACATTTCAAAGTAGCCTTGAAACTTGGATGACAAGAATCTTCATAAATGAGTCGATTAATAAACTAAGATCTATGAAAAGGCTGGCACTGCAAGTAAATATTGACGACCAGACCAGACAATTTGCTGAAAACTTTGAAGAAGCACCAGATAAATTTGACGCAGAACTTGTAATGATGTTAATGGAAAAACTTCCAGAAAATTACAAAATTGTATTGATGATGTATGCGATTGATGGATTCAGTCACAAAGAAATATCAGAAAAACTAAATATGCCAGAAAGCACTTCTAGAAGTTCTTTAACTAGAGCTCGCAGTATGTTATGGCAATTATATAAAAACGAACAAAAGAACCATGAGTCCCGAAGAATTTGATAACAGATTAAGATCAACTTTCAATGATGAATACCTGCCTCCTAAGGAGAATATGTGGCAGAACATCAATGATCGCCTTGAAACCGTTCAAGGCTCTAGTACCATTTGGTACTGGCTAGCCCCCTTATTGATCATAGTCATTAGTGGCTTGGCTTGGCTTACATTCTCTAATGTGAGTTCTAACAATGTCGAATCAGCTGTTGTTATAGAAAATACAACTATAACTACTACTGACAATCAAGCAGATGTGTCCGCTCCTGGCAATTCAACTGCTAAAAATGATGTTAAAGTAGCTACATCAAACAATCCAGAACCTAATACTGGCACTAATTTAAATGCGCAGAAAAATGCTTTAACTCAAGCTCATTCTAACTCTGCATCTAATATTACTAAAAATAACCGAACTAATCTTAATCAGAACCCTAGTTTAAAACAACTTCCTAATTTTACTGATCAAAACTCTGGATTAAATTTAAATAAGCTTGATGCCGTTGATCAAAACAATTCATTTACTTCAAATAATACTTTAGATGGTCAAAATAACCAAACAAATTCAACAGAATCTGATTTAAAAGTATTAGAAGATGATTTAAGAAACAGCTTAAAATTGAGTTTGATGACCAAATTTAAATACCTGTTCAATTATGATTACAATCTAGACAAAAGGTTATCATTTGGTGGTTATTCGAATAAAAAACCTAATAGTTTAGACAAAGTTTATTACGCTGGAAACTTTGAACAAAACAAAGACTGGATTAATTTTGGTATAGGTGCAAATAAGGCTTATAATTCATTTGTAGGTTATATCGATCCAACCTACACTGTTCACAAAGATTTATGGAGTGTACGTGAAAAATTAACGAATAATGGAGCTGGATTTAATACATTTTTAACTTATCAGAGGAAATTTGCTTTCCAAAATCGTCTTTCCTATGAGATCGGTGTAAATTTCACATCAAGAACAGAAGACATTAAGTTAAATGAATATTCAAGAAATATTGCTTATAGAGATAATGATACAATTGTTCAATACCAGCAGTTTCTTTTTTGGACATTAATTCCCGGAAGTGATACTAATTGGCGTAATCTTGAAACACCATTTGTACTTTTAACTAAAAACAGATACAGTGTATTCACCTTACCTTTTAGAATTAATTACGAACAACCATTAAGCAAACATACTTTTCTATCTTTTGGAGCTGGTGGAGGCGTTTCCTTTATTAATACCAGAAAATCACAGCATCTTGATTTAGTAGATGAAACTGAATTTGATGTTGTTAAATCTAAACAAATAAAAAGCTCTATTAATGGTATGGTATCCTTATACACCAATTTTAATAGTTTAGGACAACTCGGACTTTACTATAGCTACCAAATGCATATAGGGGATTATAAGCTAAATGATCAATATGGAATTCGAATGAGTGATATTCAATTTGGAGTAACATTCAGAAGACCATTAAATATAAAATAGAAATCGTTCTGTTGCCTGGATAAGAAAGGCAATCATATATATTCATGTGTTGTTTACTAAAACGCCCGTAGGTTAATACTTACGGGCGTTTTTACTATATATTAATATCCTTAAACTCTATTAGAAAAATTTACTAAGAATTAATTTTTCTTTGTAAAATGTCTTCCATGCGGTTCTTCAAAAAGTCGTTCTTCTGGCAATGATTTAAAATAATTATACGTAATTTTTAAACCCTCTTCACGATTAATTTTAGGCTCCCAACCAAGAATAGACCTAGCTTTCGTAATATCAGGTTGTCTTTGCTTAGGATCATCCATTGGCAAAGGTTTATAGATAACTTTTTGATTTGTTCCAGTAAGCTTTATAATCTCTTGTGCAAAATCATTAATACTAATTTCACTTGGATTACCAATATTAACCGGAGTAGCGCAATCACTTAATAACAATCTATAAATACCTTCAATTAAATCATCCACATAACAGAATGAGCGAGTCTGAGAACCATCACCAAATGCAGTTAAATCTTCTCCTCTTAAAGCTTGACCAATAAATGCTGGTAAGACTCTACCATCATTTAGGCGCATTCGAGGACCATAAGTATTAAAAATCCTAACAATTCTAGTTTCAACTTGGTGGTAAGTGTGGTAAGCCATTGTCATAGCCTCTTGAAAACGTTTGGCTTCGTCGTATACCCCTCTAGGACCAACAGGATTTACATTTCCCCAATAATCTTCATTTTGAGGATGTACCATAGGGTCGCCATACACTTCACTTGTTGATGCGACTAATATTCTAGCATTCTTAGCTTTTGCAAGACCTAGTAAATTATGTGTACCCAAAGAACCTACCTTTAAAGTTTGGATTGGGATTTTTAAATAATCGATTGGACTTGCAGGTGAAGCGAAATGCAAAATATAGTGTAAATCACCAGGTACATGCACAAATTTCGACACATCATGATGATAAAACTCGAAATTTTCAAGCTTAAATAAATGCTCAATATTTCTAAGGTCACCAGTAATTAGATTATCCATTCCTATTACATGGGCACCTTCTTTTATAAAACGATCACATAGATGGGAGCCAAGAAATCCAGCCGCACCCGTTATCAATACTCTTTTACCTTTCATATTTAATTAATTATTTCACGTCCAATACATTCATAATGAAAACCTCTAGACATCATATCTTCAGGTTCGTATATATTTCTGCCATCAAACAATGCTTTTTGTTTCAATTTTGACGCTATCAATTCAAAATCTGGAGACCTAAATTCAGGCCATTCGGTTACAACTACTAAAGCATCAGCATTTTCTAAAACTTCGTATTGCTCGGTAGCAAAATCAATAGTTTCACCTACAATTCTTTGAGCTTCATGCATGGCAACTGGGTCATAAGCTATAACACTTGCCCCATCGTTAAGAAGTTGTTCAATTAACACTAAACTAGGAGCTTCACGCATATCATCTGTTTTAGGTTTAAAAGATAAACCCCATAAAGCAAATTTCTTTCCTTTTAAATCTCCGTTGAAATGTTTTTTTACTTTATCAAAAAGAACTTCTTTTTGACTTTCGTTTACATTCTCA
>JADLHV010000192.1 GCA_020848595.1 Bacteroidia bacterium | reverse complement strand
TTGAGATAAAATTAAATTGTCTTTAGCCTTTCCTTGATTATCTGTAAAACCACTAATTTCTACTTTCATAGACGGGTATTTCAGCAACAATTCTACTAAGGAATCTAGTTGATCAAAAGACTCTGGCAGTAAGGTAGACTTTCCCGATTCGAATTGAATATTATTTAAAATAATTTTCTGTCCAACTTCTGGTTTATTATAGATATCTACTTCAGTATTTACAGGCACTTTAGGCATAGTGTCGAGTTCGCAACCCTTAACATTACATGGGCAATTTTGATTATCGTCGAGGGCTATTAACACGACATCATCTATCATATAATAAATTTCAGAAATATAATCAGAAGCCAAGGAATCGGCCTTAAAAACTTTAAGTTGATTTGCATCTGTAAAATTTGAAATATAGAGATACTTTTCACCACCTTGAGCTTCAAAAGTCCCACTAATCGTCATCCACGACTCACGACAACCTAAAACTATATTTGGATGCGATTGCAACACAATTCCCAATTTACGTCCTTCATCTGAGTTATTAAAAAATTTTAAATCTTTACTTACTGCCACCGAAATACCGTTAAAGGCATAACTATTTTCATTTTTAAGTTTAAGTTTAAATTGCAAGCAATACGTTACACCTTCTTCTAGAGGTTTATTTAATTGGTTGCGCAACACTTCGAAATTGACACCCATTACTCTAAACCCACCATAACAATTTGTTTTAGTCTTATAAAAATCTGGCGTTTCGCAAGAACTACCCCAAGCAACCGCATAAGCATCATTAATTTTTTGAATTTGAGATACATTATTTTCAGGGGCTAAGTCATAGCCTACTTCAAAATTCCCATTAGTTATATAATTATTAGGCGACAAAACAGGCCAAGCATCGATATTTAATGTTGATTTTGTTAAAGGATAACGCAGTAAAAACATCGAATCTGAATCACTTATAGTATAAATTAGACTTTGTGTCTTGTTATAAGTTTTTGATAAATCAAATGGAGTACCTTTAAGTTCGGCTCCAATAACACCTGCATATTTAAATGAAGAACTACCTTTATTTTCAATAATGGTTAAATTCCCCATCGAATCGGCGCTAACGGTTATATTTTCTCCTTTCCCTTGATATGTCCCTGTATCTAAGAAACGTGTTTTTACAATCACGCCCATTTCATAAGTTCTAACAAAAAGTAAAATCTCGTCAGTTGAATAATAACTCCATTCACCATGAACATAGGAAGCATTGTCCTTGACCAGATATGGACCATTGGCAATTTTCTGACCATCTACAGAAAACAATTCCCAAACACCTTCTCGAATTTCAATATAATAAGCAGCACCATAACTAGCTTTCACCTTTACTTTCTTTAGTTTTCCTTTTGCAATGCAGTTTCCATCTTCGTCGTTAACACAACGGACTTGAGCAAAGACACTTACAGTACTAAATAATACCGCCAATAAAAAAAGATATGTCCCTTTCATCTTATGCAAATTACATTAAAAAAAATTAAAATCCTAAAGCAGACGATTCACTAAAACAAATATCTCGCTTCGGCACGACCTAAATGCACTGCTGGACTAATAGGCGTTTTTCTACCTTCGTAACTTAAGTTGATTTGAATATTACCGACTGTTTTTCCTCCAAATCCAAGTTTCCATGTTAAATTTCTACCATTGCTCAATCCGTTTAGAACATCAAATGCTAAAGGCGTATTGGCATTACCAGTGAATTTAATATCATAAGAAGATATTTTCGCATCAAAGTTCCCTCTATTAATTACAAAATAACGCATCTCAATACCATACTCTTGTATAAATGCTTTATCTCCTCCATATTGCTCGATATTTAGTGCTTCAGTATATTTAAAGTATGTTCCGGCTCTAAATCCTTTACTAGTTTGAAAGAAAAATTCCGGAAATACAATCTGACTGGTATAATCGTAATTACGATTTTCGAAGAACTCGTTTTTATTTTGCTTTCTAGACCTTTCAAGATCCAAGACAAGACTAAATTGTGGACTCAATCCTAAACGTGTTATCAATTGATTTTTATCATTTTGTTTCCATTCGAAACCACTGCTTAAAAATTGTTTACCTCGTATATTTTGTATCGTATGTTCTAGTCCAAATTTGGCATTTGAGCGATTGAAAAAAGTCGTTTGCTTAATTAAAGCATTCACCGTAATCAAAGACGAATCGGCAATTGCTAATTTAAAAGGATTAATAATGGTAAGCAAACTGTTATCCGTAATTCTGCGGTCGGCTTTATAAGTACTTATAGAATTAAATCGAGAAACAAACCTTTTAATCGGCGTGGCACTCTGCCATTGGAAAGGTGCTTGCAATCTAATAGTTTGATTAAACTCGTTGGTATTACTTTTTATAAACTCATTACTTGGCAACCATACTTTAACATATTTAGCTTGGTCGGCATAAATAGCTGGCTCAAACTCATTGATTTCTTCTATACCATTATTATTGTAATCAACCCAAGTATAATTACCATTTCCAGATTGCACTAAACTAAATGAGAACGTGCGTTTTTGCTCGCGTCCTGTACCAATTTGATAAAAAGTCCCAGAATTAATAACCCGCTTTAAGAAATTTGCATTGTACTCTAAACGCCCTAATGCAACATTTTCGTCGACATCTGAGTTGGCAACATTTAATTTTCTATAAGAACCTACTACATTGAGACGATTCATACCTTTTCCAATATGTTCTACTGCTGTACTGGTATTAAAACCTGTCGATGCATAAGAAAAATCTTTCCCGTCAATAGCATCATCGGCTCTATAAGTCGCATCTATCTTAAAATTCCAATGTTTAATTTTCTGACTCTGAATAAAACCAGATAGTAATTGATATCTAAAAGAAGTCGCTTCAAGTGAAGTCGATGTATCATTAGAAAATCTACTCTCTTCATTTACAGCCTGCATACCTATACGAATAGATTTCATGTTGTAAGCCATATCTAATCTCGAATTATTTATCAAATTATTTCTGGTAATAGTTGTCTTTGATTGGGTACTCATCCACTCTTGACTGTAGCTAATTTCGGTAGCATTAAAAGCATATTTATAGAGACCATTTGCTCGCCATCCTTGAAAAATTGTGGAGCGTAAATAGTTCCCTAATTCCAGTTCTACGCGACTTTTAGGCGATTGCCATTCTGTTCTTAACGCATTTATTAATTCTGGTGAACTTTGAGTTTGTAAAATCGAATTACTTAACTGTCTATTCCAAATACGATTAAATTCTACGGCTCTATAGCGTTCGATAAATTTAAAATTACTTGAAATATATTCCGATTTTAAAGAAGTATTAATCTTAAAATTACGCCATTGTGCCCCTTTATTCTGAATAAACAAAAACAATCCGAGTCCATCGTCATTCCCTTTATCTATTAAACTATACGTGTTATTGTTATAATTAGAATAAGCTACTTCTGTTTGTACATGCCATAACTTTTGTTGATAAGCCGCACTTGCACTCAACATTTGTAAACGATTGGGTGGAACTAATGCTACAAAAGGCACATAATTACCTTGAGGCACACCGTTGACGGGTTCAACCCAGGCATAAACACGTCCATTTGCCGAACTAGAAATTAAAACATAATCGCCTTGATTAGCTCCAACTAAAGAAAACACAGTGGTATAAAAAGTTGTGTCACTATTGGGTTCATTAGTATAAATAAAAATGGTGTAGCCTAATGAATCTATTTTCCTATAGTTAACCCGATCAAATTGATAAGCCCCATACGATTTCTCATAATTAAAAAAAGCAGAAGCATCTCCACTATTCGCTAAAATTTCTTGAATAGTACTGGCGTTACTTGTATCGGTTGGTTGTTGTTTATTATCTTGTTCAGAATAATAACGTATCGCCGCAGAGAATGGCCCCTTTTTTACCTCTTCTGAGAGTGTAAATACCGACCTTGCATAATTCCTATCACTGTATTGAAATTCGACTACAATTCTATTAAACTTATTGATGAGTCGTTTAGGCATAAAAGTAAGCTCTCCTGTATTATAGTCAATAACATAATCATTTTGTTGTCCTCTTTCTAGTCGCTCTCCATCGAGATAAACTACTTCGGTTCCAGAAATAATGATAATATTAAATTCACCGTTTGCACCTTGTAAACGATAAGGTCCTTGATTGCCCTCCACACCTTGAATTTCATTGCGCACAAATCTACCTCTCGATACAGCAGCATCGGCATGCAAATGTTGACCAAATCCTTTTCCACTTTTATAATCCGCTTGAAATCCTCTGGACTTTTTATAATACTTCATAAAATAAGGCCCTGGATCGGTCTTCATTAAAAAATCTCCGACGGTTAGATAACTGCTATCACTATAAATACTTATAAATACCTTGTCAAAATCTTGTATTTGTTGCGTATTACCTTCAGGTTGTAATGGATTATTATTATCACTTAAAGCAGCCATTATAGAAATTTTCTCATCTAATTTTCCATTAAATTGAATATTCATACTCGAATTAAGTACAACATCCTGAGTATTTCCAAATCCTAAACCCCTTGAAATATTACCTGTAGCATTAATATTATCCCCTAAAATTTTAGAATTACCTTGATTAGGGTCTGCATAAGAATATAAATATCGAGGGGTGCCATTGAGAACTGGTTCAATCATATAAAGTGGCTTATGAAAATAAACCTCATTCGTTCCCATTTGAAAAACACGGTAATATATATCAGCAGACTGACCAAAATAGATTGAATCGACAACTAGATAAGACTCTAAATAATTAATTGTAAACCCATTATTCAAGATTTTTGCCTCTACTTCAATACGAAAACTTCCATAAACCAAAGGCAGAGAGTCGAGAAACATGGTATCCTTAGTCAATAACATTGACTTTTTTCTGATAGCATTTTGCGTAGATTGTGCCGAAGCACTAAGGCAAAATATCAGTAATAAAATGGACCATATATATTTTAGGTTATAGATGTTTCGGGCGTAATAATAGGGAGTATAACGAAAAACGTTGTGCCTTTATTGACATCGCTATCAAATGTGATAGTTCCATGAACTTGCTCAACAATTTTCTTACAAATGGATAATCCAAGTCCCATACCTGAATTTTTAGTACTAAAACTCGGATGGAATATTTTATCTTTTAAATCATCTTCTATACCTTTCCCATTGTCTTCAAATGAAATTATAATTTGGTCTTGAATGTGTTGCATACTCACTATTATTTTACAATTTTCATTCTCGCGAGCTGCTTGTAATGCATTCTTAAGAATATTTGTAAATACTCTTTGCATCTGACCTTTATCTATATAAACTTGAATTCCATCAACTCTGGTTTCAAATTGAATCTCCAACTCATTTTGTGCCTTAAATAATATGATACACGATTCGAGTACCTGTCCAATATCGCAAGTCTCTAACACTGCCATTGGCATCTTTGCAAATGAAGAAAACTCTTCTGCCATTCGGCTCAATTGATCAATTTGCTCAATTAAAATTCGACTAACATTATTAACCTTTTCTTTTAAATTGACATCATCTCTATTGATAGACATTTGCAAATGCTGTAGATGTAATTTCATTGGAGTAAGTGGATTTTTAATTTCGTGTGCCACTTGTTTTGCCATTTCTTTCCACGCCCCTTCTCGCTCACTTTGAGCCAATAACTCGGTACTTACCTCAAGTTTTTTAAGCATGATATTATATTGGTCAACTAACTGCCCTATTTCATCATTTCGTGTCCATGCTATCGATGTATTTTGTTCTCCAACCTTTATGCGTGCTAAATTATCTATCATTAATTTCAGAGGACGCACCAAACTTCTACCAATATATGAGGCGATTAACAATGAAATCATTAATAATAGAGTCGAAATATTCAATAAACTTCCTAAGTAATTAGAAAATTCGTTCTTTAAATCGAGCGATTTAGAAAAATATGGCAAATGCACATATCCAAATAGATTCCTATTCTCGTCGAATAACGATGTATAATAAGACAGATACTCCAACTGTCCAATACGCTCTATTTGTTTAATGCTGTATTGACGGTTTTGAATAAGTTCAAATTGAGCATTCGGATTCATATATGGCGAAAACCATCCCTCAAAATAAATTCGATTATTTGCAGTTTGATACAAGGTGCCATCCTTCGTATATATGTTTATATCCACCTCATGATTACCCGCTAAATGCTTAATCATATTCTGCATCGGTCGCTGGTCTTTCTTCTGATACCCCATCTCTATTTCAGAAACTATTTGCGACATCTTCTTATCTAAACTCTCGTTTTGCTTTTCTCTGAAACTTCTATTGACATTTTGAACTGTAAAATAAATTACCACTGAACAGACTAAAATAGAAATCATTAAAAACGAAAGACGAATCTTAGTTTCTAAATACAGTTTATTAATATTTATCACTCTTAAATAACGAGTAACTACACCAAACAACTTGAGGAAAAACGGATTGAATGTCAATAATCCCAAGATAAAAACTAAACAATACAAAGCAACATATATGATGAATAATATCCCCGATAAATAGAGCAATAAAAACGTAAATACAGTAAATTTCTTATTCCATGTAGCGGCTTTTAATGATACTATAACAAACGTTTCATCATCAATTTTCTTAAACAACTGCGAATAACCATTCTCTTCATAAAAAGAGACATCCTCCATAGTGGTGTACTGAATATGATCTGAAAGCTTAAATGGATAAGCGCCTAAACCTTTCACCAATTCATTCTTCTGATATATGGCATACGAATAACTGTTTTCGGTGAGTTGATTGTAATCTATTTTCGAAAAGAAATAATCCAAGTTATACAAATCACTCTTGACTTTAGGCGTTAGCATAACAAAGACATAGCCAATATTACGCTTACCTGGACAGATTTCGAATTTTGCTAAATACCCTCCTAAATAATGTAAATCCTTAATGAATAGAAAATAATTTGAAATCGTTTTATTATTCGATTTATTAAAAAGAATATTAACATAACTATAAGTTAATTTATTGGGATTGATATCATGTCCAAAACTATCATAACGCATGATGTCAATATCAAAATTCTTTATAAAATCATTAAAGAATGTAAATTTATAATTCAATTCAATTTCATCATAATCATTACCACTATAGTAAAAGAACGAATCTATTGAAGACGAACTCACCATCTCTTTTTCGATGTTCAACAATTTTATTTCATTGTCAATATCTTGTTTGGCTATAAGTTTAGCAGCAAAAATCTTACGGTGCTCCTTTTCTTTAAACGAATTAAGCTGTTCGAATTGCACAGAAAGAAATGAAGCACACAATAAAGCAAATCCAATCATGTGACGGAATTGCACGCGTAGCGGAAATAACAATATAAATGGCCAAATAAATCCAAATAAAGTAAAGCAAATCAATAAGAATCCATTTTCATTATACAGAAAATATGCTACAAGAATCAAAGGTGCACTTAATGCTATATGTATTGTAAGAAATAATTTTTGCTCAAATCGATGCTTACCCATATCTGCTAATATTCGAGATAATATAGCCAATGCCATAATCATCGCAAATACATTAAACATACCAACCATGGTGTATTGGTTAATATTGGCAAATGATTTGAAATCGTAATTGATTTGAGAATTTAAAATATAATCAGGCAGTATCAGTAAAAAAATGTAAAAACTACTAACCCAAAAAATCGTAGAAATAAAGATACTCGAGAACCATTTATTGAAATGAATAAATTTAAATCTTACTTGTAATTGGTGTAAGAAAATGAGTGCAGATACTATCACCACCGACATCAGTAT
>JADLHV010000191.1 GCA_020848595.1 Bacteroidia bacterium | reverse complement strand
AGCAGCAAAAATGCCTGCCGGACCAAATCCAACAACAGCTATCTTTTTCTTTAATGTTTTATGTTCAAGTTTAAATCCAATTCCATCCGAATCAATAGCTTCACCTTTTAAGTATACATTTACTTTTAGGAGGTAATGAACAGGTTTTTTGCGTGCATCAATTGAGCGCTTTAAATAACGAATTGCCTGAATATCTTCAACCGAAATGCGCATGGTTTGAGCGCAAACCTGCTTGATATAGGCTTCGTCGTATATTTTTTCAGGTAATAGCTTGAGCTCTAATTCCATTAAAATAATTAGAATTATTCGTCTCCACTGCTACTTTCTTCAGGTTTTGGCTCTAAAGCTTCTAATTTTCTTTTAGCCATTTCTATTATTTCAGGGTTGTCGAAATTCTCTAAAACACTATTTAATGTTGCTTTTGCTTGAAATAAATCACCTTTCTTGACATAATAATCTGAAAATAAAATGAAAGTTCTTCCCAACCAATAATCATAATTAGAAAATTGATGATTGAATTCCATAATACTCTTGCGACACTTGTCTAAACTATCTTGACTATAACGAATGTATGCCTCGTAATATTTAGCTTCTGCGGCATACTCATCTTGTTGGTTTTTTAAGGTCTTAGCAAAATATATTTTAGCCGAGTTGTAATATCCACTATCAACTAAGTTTTTTCCAATAGTATTATTACTCAATCCCTTTTCGGCATTGCTCAATTGATCGTATCGCAATAATTGTTTAGATTTTTCGGCCGCTTCTGTTGTATTGCCTATCTTGTTTAAACATTGAACTTGGTAGTATAATGCTTTGCGAATTGAAAGTGTATTGTTTGCATATTTTTCAAGCAACTGATAGTAAGGTAGTCCTGCTTCACAATCTTGACGAGCAATATAGATATTACAAATTTTTAATATAGCATCTTCCTTAAATTCAGAATTCTGATTGTCTGCAACATATTTCAAATGTGTAAGTGCCGCAGTTTCATTCTTTTCTTTAAGATAACATTGGGCACTATAATAATTAGACTCTAATAAGAAAAATCCATTGGCAAAATTGTTCATGTACTCCTTGAAATCTTTAATAGCTCCAGGGCAATCGCCTAGTGTATATTTTCTATATGCGGCATCATAATAAAGAGAGTCTTCTTTACTACTGGTAATGTTGGTATTTGGAACGGTTTTAGCCCAATCTAAATATTCTTTAACTTGGCCTTGCTTTTTATAAGCAGCTTCAGCATTTTTCATAGCTTTTTGAGCTTCTGGTGTGCCTGGATATGTCTTTACAATAAATTTATATTCACTTATCGATTTGTCATATAGTCCTTGGCGGTAATAAAGTGAAGCCAATTTAACATGACTTTCTTTAACCCATTTACTATTAGGATAATCTTCTATTAAATATTTCAATTGTCGTTCCGACTCCAGATAATTTTCTTGGCTTAAATAAACTTCAGCTGTTTGAAAAATTGCATCTGGTATATACGGAGAGTTGGGGAAATCTCGCGATATTTTTTTTAGGATATTGATTTTGTTGGTTTGTTTTCCTTGCAATCCATATATCATTCCCTGTTGAAACATGGCATAATCTGCACCTGATTTGCGATTACTAATGATATAAGTGTATGCATCAAGTGCCGCATTATAATTTGACAATGCAAAATAACAATCGCCTAATCGCAAGGTAGCATCATGAAACATGTTTTCTGGTAATGTATAGCCTATACTTGTTTTATATCTATTAAAATAATTGGCAGCTTCCGCATATTTCTGTTGATTGTAATACGTATATGCTACACCATAGAGAGCTTCTGGATAATATTTAGTTTTCTTCGATTCAGCATTGTCCATAAATCGCTGATAATTTATTCTTGCCGCATCATTATTGCCCCTATTGTAATCAATTTCACCTAACCAATAATAACATTGTCCAGCGATGCTATTATCTACTTTATGTGTGAGTGACTTTTTAAACATGGCTTCAGAATTCGAATAATCTTTTTGAAGGTATAATTCCTGGGCTCGTAAAAATAAAATCTTTTGAAATAGCTCTTTTGTTGCATCATCACTTATTGTCATTCCTTCCAAAATGGCAATTGCGGCTCTGTAATCGTTAGTCGAATATAATATAGTCGCTAAATTTTTACTTGCTTCATTCTTATATTGTGATTTTGGGAAATATTCAATGAATTTCTGATATGCAGCAATCGCTTTACTTGTGTACTCTAATTCATGAGCTAAACGAGCATAAGCAAACATGGCTTCTTCTTGAATATCCTTGTTAAATTCTGTTCTTTGTGCTTCATAAAATGCATTAAATGCGTTCTGCTTTTTTCCCACTTTTAAATAGCAGTCCCCTAAATGGTAACTCGCACTTTGAGCCATAGCATCTCCAGAATTTGCAATCTTTTCGAATAATAATGAACTCTTATTACAATTGCTATTCGAATAATAGGTATAACCAATTTCATACGCTTCAGAATTACTCAAATCTTCTATCCTGAATTTGCTTTTTTCAAAAAAGTCTTCTGCTTTTTGATAATCACCTAATCGATAATAACATTTGCCTAGTAACAAATCTCGTTTATTATTAAGTTCTCCAAAATCTTTGCCTTGTGCGTAATCAATAGATTTTTGGTGCTCGCCTGTTAAATAATAGATTTCGGCAATGTATAATTTTACGGCTCCAATATTATCATCATCTACTTTCTTAAATGCAGATAAAGCTTCTCTGTAGTCTTTGTTTAAATAACAAACATAACCATAGTAATAAGTAGCTTCTTGTCTATATGGATTATCAGTATTAGTTAAAGGATATAAAGTGCGTTTTGCATCATCTAATTTATTAGACTTGAAATAACAATATCCTTTCCTAAAGGCTAACTTCTGCCTTTCTTCTTTTGTTAAATTTGTTTCAGCTACTTTTTTGTAATATCCTAAAGCAGTTTTATGTTTCGCTATATTGAAATAATAGTCACCTACCTCTAAATTTGCGTGATTTAGCTTTCTACTATTCGGATAGCGCTCCATAAAGTCCAACATATTGGATAAAGCATTATTGTGTAAAAGCTTGAGTTTGCAACTAGCAATGTAATATTCTACATCACTTACATTCATTTGGTCGGTGGCAAATGGCAAATATTCCATAAAATTGGAAATTGCAGCATTGTATAATTGCTTGTCGTATAATTCGATAGCTGTATTATACAATTTAATTTTATCGTCTAAAGCCGCTGTCTTTTGGGCATTCAGTCGGCAGGTCAATAAAACCAATACTATGGATAAACTTAGAAGGCGCTTCATTTTTATTATCTCTTGCAAAATAAACCCATTAAGACTTCCTTAGCAAAAGGAGTTTTTAACATTGTGTTACTACCTTTTGACTAAGTCTGTATGACCTATTTTTCTGATTTATACTATGGCTTAATTTGGGAATGTCTTTATAATTCCATTTGTCTGTTTTTATTTAAACGTCCTTATTCCTTCTAGTATTGTACTAGTTCTACTTTAAAATCAAGTAATTTTACCTATATTTTGTTAAACTTGTAGTATTTTTGAAGCATGAGATTAGTCGTCTTAATTCTTTTGAGCCTTTCTGTACAATTTGTAGATGCTCAAAATCAAGTAAAATTAACCAAGGGTTATATGCCTTTGCTTAATGAGTTTGATCCAGATAGCCTATATAAATACCAAAGTGGGGTCTACACAATTGCTAAAGCTATGCCTTTTCCGGCTGGCGTAGATGCCGATGTCAAGCGATTTGTCGATGAAAAAAGAAAGGAATTGATTCATAATCAATATCCCAATCTTAGCAAAAACTCTAAACGATCTGCTATTCAACCACAAGTTATTTCAGGTTTCTCTGGTGCCCATATTTCTGGTACGCCTAATGATAATAACATGGCCATAAATAATGATAGTATGGTTGTTAGTGTTTGGAATACCTATATCCGTGTTTATAATACAAACGGTGTGTTAAAGAAAAATTGGGGTTTAGAATTTTTTCCATCTGACCCAAAAGCAACTAAACCAGGTAATGGAGTCGGTTCTTTGAATAGAAGTTATGATCCTAAAATTGTTTTTGACCCCGCAAGTAATCGTTTTATTATCGTTTTTTTAGAAGGCTCCGAAAGTTCAGATACGCGCATTATAGTAAGCTTTAGTAAGACTTCTAATCCGCTCGATGGATGGAATGTTTATGAATTAACTGGTAAACCTTTTGGTGGTACCTTGTGGACCGATTATCCAATGATTGCAATTAATGGTGAAGACTTGTTCATTACAGTTAATATTCTTAAAGATAATACCGATTGGAAAGATGGATTTACTCAGTCTGTTATTTGGCAAGTCCCTAAAGTCGACGGTTATTCGGCCGATACGTTAAGATACAATTTATGGAGCGATATTAAGTTTGAAAACAAGTCTATTTGGAGTATTTGTCCAGTTCAAGATGCTTATCAACCAGGTGAGCAGGGGCTTTATTTCTTGTCTGTTCGTCCTGGTGATGTGAGCAATGATACGGTCTTCTTGCATCGAATATCTAATAATTATAGTCATCCAAATCCAGTGTATTCTCTCAAAGTTTTAAAGGCAGATAAAGCATATGGTGTGCCTCCTTCAGCGCCTCAAAAACAATCTGGATTTATGTTGCAAACAAATGATGCTAGGGTGCTTGGTGCCTTTTATGTCAATAATAAAATTCAATATGTGCAAACCTCTAGAAACTCTGTTAATGGTCGTTCGTCTGTTTTTCACGGGGTTATCCAGTTTCCTGCATCTTCTTCTCCAACAATTACTGCAAATATTATCTCTTACGATAGTCTTGATATCGCTTATCCTACAATTGTTCACGCAGGAAATAATGTCTTCGGTAAACAATCTTTAATCACTTTTTCTCATTCAAGTGAATATTATTTACCCGGAACATCTATCGTTTACTTCGATAATAATGGTGAGTATTCTCCTCTGTTAATGACTAAATCTGGTGAAGGTTATATCAATAGTTTCATTGCCGATTCTTCTGAAAGATGGGGCGATTATACCTCTATTCAAAGGAGTTATGTCGATTATAATGAATTCTGGGTGGTTGGGTCTTTTGGTAAATCTAATAATACAGTTGGAACCTGGATTTCTAAAGTACGCATGAACGATCCAATGGTGTCGGTCGAAAATCTTCATCTAAATCAAAATGCAATTGCATTCCCAAATCCTGTTATTGATTTTATACATATTCCTTTCGAAACGTCTCTAGAACAAGAAGTTGTTGTCACCATTTTTGACGCAAGCGGTAGAATTATAGCTTCATTTACTCAGGTTTTAGAGCCAGGAAAACAAAAAGCAATTATTAATACAAGTCTCTATGCTCAAGGGATATATCATTTCTCGGTAACTTCGGCTGGCAATATTATAAGCAATGGAACCTTTAGTAAACAATGAGTCAATTCCGCCTATCGAAGATTTCTTGATGACTAAGGCGAATTTTGATAAGGATAAATTTAAATCTGGTGCCATTCTTTTATTCGATAAACCTATTAATTGGTCTTCTTTTAGATTGGTTAAAAGGGTCCGTTTCTCAACTAAAGCTTCTAAAGTTGGTCATGCCGGTACGCTCGATCCTTTAGCGACTGGATTATTAGTTATAGCTACTGGCAAATGTACACGCATGATTGAACGTATTCAAAGTATGCCCAAAATTTATACGGGTGTCTTTAATTTTGGTAAAACTACTCCTTCTTACGACCTAGAAACGCCTTTCGATGCAGAATTTCCCTATCTTCATATTAACTCTCAGATGATTGATAAAGCTGTTTTGGATTTTACTGGTGAGATAAATCAGGTGCCTCCCGTATTTTCTGCAATTAAAATAAATGGGACTAGAGCGTATGAGTTTGCTCGTCAAGGTCAAGAAGTTGAACTGAAAAGCCGAAAAGTAATGATTCATAATTTTAAAGTAGATGGTCAATTGCCTCAATTAAATTTTGAAGTTATGTGCAGCAAAGGGACCTACATTCGCACTATAGCTCATGATTTCGGATTAGCTCTTCAAAGTGGTTGTTATCTTACCGATTTAAAAAGAACGGCAATTGGTGACTTTAAAATTGAAGACGCTTTTCAAATTGATGAATTTCAAGAACTTTGCAACACATTGGCATGAGAGTATTTCATTCTATTGAACAATTACCTGAATTTAAATATACAGTGTTCACTCAAGGAACATTTGATGGTGTGCATCTTGGACATCAACAAATTTTAAATCAACTTACTCGCGAAGCCGAAAGGTTAAATGGTGAATCTCTTGTACTTACTTTTTGGCCGCACCCTAGACTCTTTCTTTTCCCTGATGATAACAATTTAAGACTCTTGCAAACTTTAGATGAAAAGCTCGAACTTTTTGCGCAATGTCATGTCGACAATGTCGTTGTTTTACCTTTTACTAAAGAATTAAGCAATGTTTTACCTGAAGATTACATTAAAGAATTTCTTGTAAATCGTTTGAATGTAAAATTAGCTATTGTAGGTTATGACCATCGTTTTGGTAGAAATAGGGAAGGAGATATCTCGGTATTGCGCCAGTTCTCAGATACTTATGCCTATAAAGTTGAAGAAATTAAAGCCGAAGATATCGATGAAATTACCATAAGCAGCACTAAAATAAGAAATGCTTTATCTGAAGGTGATATCGCTAATGCTACAAAATATTTAGGTAGACCCTATAGTTTTAAAGGAACTGTTGTTAAAGGTATGCAACTTGGAAGAACCCTTGGTTTCCCTACTGCCAATCTTGTTGTTGAAGATAATTTTAAACTCATTCCCGCAATTGGAGTTTATGCTGTTAAATGCACTATTAAAGGGATTGAGTATGGTGGTATGATGAATATTGGTAATAATCCTACAATCCCTGGTAAAAATTTTAGTATCGAAGTCAATATTTTTGATTTTGACCAAGATATCTATAACGAAGTAATTGAAATTCACTTCATTTCATGGCTAAGAAATGAAAAAAAGTTTGAAAATTTAGACGATTTGGCATCAAATTTGCTGCTAGACAGGGTGAATGCGCTTAACTCGATCAAGAATTTATAAGGTCCTGTTTATCATAGGTTTGTTTCTTATTGGAACAGGTCGGATGGACGCGCATACTCTAAATGGTGTCTTTAATTTAGACGTTCCTGAAGGTGGTAACCCTTCAAATAGCAATTTCGACATCGGAACAAATTTCGACTCAACTTTTAATACTGCTTGGGAAATTTATCTCAATACTTGGAATACAGAAATTCTAAATCCTTACTCTTACGATTTTACAAGTTTTAATCAACCCGTTAGCCTTTGTTTAACTCATGGCGACTCTCTTGGATTTGTAATGCCTGTTGTAAATGCTATTACTTCTAACTTTGGACCTAGACATGGTAGAGCACATCAAGGTGTTGATATCGATCTCGAAACCGGTGATACTGTTGTCTCTGCTTTTGATGGCGTCGTTAGAATGTCTAGATACTATTATGGATATGGTAATATGGTGGTTATTCGTCATCATAATGGCTTAGAAACTTTATATGGGCATTTGTCTAAAGTTTTATTAGAACCTGGAGCGGTCGTTAAAGCTGGTCAATCAGTCGGACTTGGTGGAAATACTGGTCATAGCTTCGGTTCTCATTTGCATTTTGAAATACGTTTTATGGGGCAACCAATCGACCCAGCCAAATTTATTGCGTTTGAAACGTTTTCTCTTTTAAATAATGAAGTACTTATTGATAGTGCTACTTTCGAAAATTATAAATTGGTGAAACGCCAAAAACCTGGTGATAACGCCCATACTGAAGAACATTATAAATCAGTAAAAAAGACCTCTAAATATCATGTTGTTAAACAAGGTGATACGCTTAGTGCAATCGCTAGAAAACATAAAACTACTGTCGCTAAACTTTGTAAACTCAATAATATTAAACCGACTACTATTCTTAGGTTAGGTCGCAAATTGAAGGTGAAATAAAGATCTTCTTCAATAAACCTTCTTCAACACTATTTTTAGTAGTTAATTTAAGTATCTATTTGATTCTCTCTTCATTGTCTTTGGCGAATTTTTCCCATGAGCCCGATTTTCCAGTTTTGGATTTTGATTTGTTGGAAACACTCGTTGATCCAAAACCTCGTGGTTTGCTTTGGAAAATATGACATAATGCTGCAGCTAAGCCATCTGTAGCATCTAAATGACTAGGCATTTCTTCAAATTTAAATAACTTTTGTAGCATCGCGGCAACTTGCTCTTTACTCGCATTTCCTGTCCCTGTTATACTGAGCTTGATTTTTCTAGGTTGGTACTCATAAATTGGAATTTCACGCATTAATGCTGCAGCTATAGCAACTCCTTGAGCTCGTCCAAGTTTTAACATCGATTGAACATTCTTGCCATAAAATGGGGCCTCTATGGCTAACTCATCTGGCTTGTAGCTGTCTATTAGTCCCGTTACGCGCTCAAAAATATGTTTTAATTTCAAAGCATGGTCCTCTAACTTGTCCAATTTTATAATTCCAATACTTATCAAATAAAATTCTTTACCAATGAGGCCTACAATGCCATAACCCATTATATTTGTGCCTGGGTCTATTCCCATCACTATTTTATCAAAATCCTCAGGTAAAAGTCGTTGCAAAGCAAAGCAAAAATACTAAAAAATGTTGATTGGCAACTGTTGTTTAAAATCATTAAGTGGTTAGTGCCAGTTTTAATCGCTTTTGCTTTATATAAACGCTTTTTTAATAACCCTCATTTATCTGTTCAATTTATTATTAATGAAATTCAAGTCTTGGACTGGTATTGGTTGCCGTTTCTGTTAGTTTTATCTGTATTAAATTGGGGTATAGAAACCCGAAAATGGCAATACCTTATCTGTAAACTCGAAATACAATCCTTTAAAGTGGCTTTTAAATCGGTTCTATGTGGTATTACTGTCGCGCAATTGTTGCCTTTTAGAACGGGAGAATATCTTGGTCGATTGGCTTATGTTAAAGATGAAAATAAAATAAATGCTGGAATATTGTCGATTGCTGGTAGTTTTACTCAATTGGTCATCACCTTATTTGTAGGAGCAATTGCTTTCCTTTTTATTCGCCCTTTTAATATTCCTTATAGTTTTATAGTTACTTTTTCGACCTTATTGGTTCTATTAATTTTAGGGTATTTTCATTTACCTCAAATGCAATTCCTCCGAAAAATGTTTCTTTTTAAAACCATTCATGAGGCACTTAAAATGCTTAAAGTTAAAGACGTTTTGCGTTTAATAGGTTTTTCTTTTCTCCGATATTTGGTTTTCCTTTTCCCTTATGCATTATTAATTGTAAATTATAATCTTGGTATCGAAACTGGATTGATTGCAGCTAGTTTATCTGCGGCTTGTATTTTTTTATTGCAAACAGTTTCGCCAAGTTTTATACTTACGGATTTAGCTGTTCGTATTAGTGTGCCTGCTATTGTGCTCTCAGGTACTTTTGAAGCTTCTAATCCTATAGATTATTTACCTGGAATGATTATTTATACGGTCAATGTATTATTGCCAATGCTCTTAGGTGCTATCATTCTCTTAACTATTAAATTGAAAAAATGATCTGGGAGGTTTTGAATATTTTGTTTTTTGTTTTAATGCCTTTTGTGTTTTTGTCTGTATTAATCTATTTGATTTTTACTTTATATCTATACCAACAATTTAAAATAGACTCAGTTCCCAATAAAATTGAATATCCTAATGAGGTTTCTGTTATTATTCCATTTAGAAATGAAGCTT
>JADLHV010000190.1 GCA_020848595.1 Bacteroidia bacterium | reverse complement strand
ATTGGAAATAAGATTATCTTCACTTAGGTTTTTGTATGGATACTTAATGCCAAAATTATTAATGCCTAAGGATTGTATATACTCACTCACCTTTTCGCACGATAGTAACTCATACAATCTGTCGCAAACAATATTATCACTATTGCCTACCGAATAATTAAAGCATGTTCTTAATGTCATACGGGCATCTCCATACGGATGCTCTATGGCAAAAGGACTCCATGTATAACGTTTTAACGATGTGCTATCGAAATATAAAACTGAATCTAAACTAAGTAATCCCTTATCTACTAAATTCAAAAGGGCTACTGCTTGAGGGAATTTTACTACACTCATCATTATCATACGCTCATTTGACCTAAAATTATAAGTATCACGGTCTTCAATTCCAATTATCGATACACCTATATCGGCTTTCTGTGTTTTTATAAAACTATCTAATGCCTCTGTTAATGTGTTCGTTTGTTCAGTTTTGTTATTAGTGCAAGAACAAAGTGCGAAAAAAAGTGCGATAATTAAAATTGTATTTCTCATTGATTGATTGATTTTTTTATGGTTTTTATTTGGAGGTATTGAATTACTTATGATTTGATAAAGCTTTGTCTATAAACGATGCCGTCTATTTGGATATTTATAATGTAGTGACCGTTCTCTAAATGACTAATATCTATACTTCCATTGCTTCCAGATTGTGATAGGATAGTTTTTCCGTCTAAAGATATAATTTGTATTTGAACAATATTATAGTCAATAGGGTTGTCTATTAATATATTTAGAATTTGATTGCTTGGATTTGGATATAAAGTGAAAAGTGGATGTTCAAGTTTGTCTATATCCCATGTTCGATATACTAAGGTGTCTGACCACTCCGACCAGCAGAAATCATTTTTTACTCTTAATCCATAAAACCTAATTGTATTAAACGAAATTGATCTTGTTGTGTCTGATAAGACAGTACTGTCTTTCCTCCATTGATATGCTTTTGCTGGATATCTAGATTTTAAACTATCTAAGATAATTTCAATTTCGGGTTTGCTTGGAAGCGAATGAATAATTATTTCTATGGTATCCATTTCAAGACTAGAACAACCGTTGTAGTTCTGCGTTTTTACTGCGTATTGACCACTTGATTTTGCTTTAATGCTTGTTGTATTAGCGCCTGTCGACCATAGTATCGAATCTGCATTGGTATTACAATATAATTCCGCAGTATCTCCTTGGCAAAAATCTAGACCATTTGGACTAATTAATTCAGGCGTATTAGGTCTGTTAAGTACATGCGTATTAATAGAATTCGACCAATCGCTAGGGCAATTATTAAAATCCCTTATATTTAATTTGAATACGCCGTTTGTATATACTTGTCTTGCACTTTTGGTGTAACCATCATTCCAATTGATGTCTTTATAGTTGCCGTTGATATAAAGTAAAACACTATCGCCAGAGCAAAAATTTGTATCTGGATTACTCAGTATTATTGGAGCATTTGGTAAAGGTAATATTTTAAAATATAAACTATCAGAAAATGAACTAGTGCATCCAAATGCCGATTGAACTCTAAGTCTTAAGCCAATTTCAGTATTAAATTTAAAGCTTTCTTCAGTATGTCCATCATTCCATAAATATTTGTAAAAACCCTTAGGGCCAGAAACATTGAATGAGTCGCCTTGACATAATTCTAAAGCGTTATATGTTATAATAGGTTTAGTAGGAATTGGATAGAAGGTAATGACAACTGAATCAATAGCCGAGCATCCATTTGAATTTGTAAGTCGAACTGTATATAAACCCGAACTATCAGTTGTCATTGAATTGATTTTAGAAACTATAACTCCCGAAGGCCAGTGCTTCCACTCAAAACTATTGCCCGATGCAGAGCCGGCAACCAAACGGTAACTTGGACCTTTGCAGAAACTTGTGTCTTTTCCTAAATTAACACTTGGATTATTAAATAAGCTTAATTGAAAAGTGTCTAGCAAAACACAGTTATTAATATCTTCCATTTTAACAGAAATAGTCCGCGTCCCCAAACCTAATTTGTTACTATTAAATAGTACCATTGCACCAGTATCGCCAGTAGACCATGTGTATTTATATCCTTTATTTAAATTAATTAATAATGAATTAGAACCGCATAAACTGGTGTCATTGCCTAAGTTTAAACTCATTGGATGAAGAATACATGGGTCAACTGTTCCCAAGTCAGCCACTTCCAAATGCGATAAACAAGTGTCAAAAATGGCAACAGAAGCAATGTCAATTGTATCATCTTCTTGATTATTATCGGCAAAGAGAAGCATCATTGGGTTCATTGCAAAACGGTCGTCTGTATCTTGATTATTGCCATCTAATATTAATTGTCCATTGAGGTAGTATCGGTAGTATGAACCTAAGTTGACAGCGATTACCAATCTATACCATTTATTTGTAAGGATACCAGTGGGCGTGTATCCTGTAGTAGCTGTGCCAATAGCGCCTGGATTGGAGCCAGAATTTGGGCGGATAAAACATTCTCCATCATTAGAATTAGTTGTATCAGTTTGAAAAAATGTATGCCAATTATTTAAGCT
>JADLHV010000189.1 GCA_020848595.1 Bacteroidia bacterium | reverse complement strand
CCACCTTGAATCATTTTTCTAGCTTCAGTTTTACTTGGTAACATCTGCGATTTTTCACTCAACAAATCAATGACATTAATACCACTTGATAATTCATCTTTCGAAATACGCGATTGTGGAACACCTTCCATTGCACTTAACAAAGTTGCTTCATCTATTGTACTCATCTCGCTAGCAGAGCCTTTTCCAAATAAAATTTCTGTTGCTCTAATAGCTTTTTCATAAGCTTCTTCACCATGTACACGTATCGTAACCTCTTTGGCAAGTTCCTTTTGCAATAAATGAGTTGGTATAGCTTCAATTTCATCTCTAGTTTTCATACTAAATATGCGAATATAGTTCTTAACATCATCATCGCTCGATCTAATCCAAAATTGATAAAAGGCATAAGGTGATGTTCTTTTTGGATCAAGCCAAATATTACCGCCTTCTGACTTTCCAAACTTTGTACCATCCGCCTTTTTTATAAGTGGAGTAGTCAATGCAAAAGCTTCACCGCCGTCTATTCTCCTAATTAACTCAGTACCAGTAACAATATTACCCCATTGATCACTACCACCCATTTGTAATTTAATACCTTGATTCTTCCAAAGATAATAAAAATCGTATCCTTGAACTAATTGATAACTGAATTCTGTAAAAGACATCCCTGTTTCTAGTCTCTTTTTAACCGAATCTTTAGCCATCATATAATTAACAGATATATGTTTACCGACATCGCGGATAAAATCTAAGAAACTAAAATTCTTAAACCAGTCATAATTATTGACTATTTCGGCACTATTGGCTCCGCAATCAAAATTTAGAAACTTTTCGAGTTGAGCTTTCTGACAAGCTAGATTATGTAAAAGGGTATCTTCATTTAATAAATTTCGTTCAGCACTTTTACCACTTGGGTCACCCACCATGCCAGTAGCTCCACCAACTAAAGCTATAGGTTTGTGACCCGCATTTTGGAAATGCAATAATGTCATAATTTGAACCATATTGCCCACACCAAGAGAATCTGCTGTTGGGTCAAATCCTATATATCCCTTCACCATACCCGAATTTAATAATTCTTCCGTTCCTGGCATGATATCCTGGAGCATATTTCGCCAACGCAATTCTTCAATGAAATTCTTTGTATTCAGCATCATGGATTAAGTCCTATAATTAATTAAAGCCCGCAAAGATAATTCAAATAGCCCGTAAATACCTATTGCTAATAATTGAATTCAAAAACAGAGTTTCCTTTACAAAGTCAATCAATTTATACATCAGCATTTATTTACTCAAACCTTTAAATATTAAGCTCTATCAAAAGAAATCCTTTAAACAGACGCATTATATAAGAATATAAAAACTAAAAATGTTATTAAGTTGATAAGGTCAATAATCACTTTATTTTTTTTAAATTATTTTTGCTGTTACAGATGAATTTCATTGCTCATTACTATTTTTATAAAAATCAAGATAAACATCATAATTTAGGGTTAGTACTTCCAGATTTAGTAAAAAATTTTTGTAAGGCTCATTTACGTCCTACTCAAGTATTCAAACATCCTCAATTAAAATCGTTAAACGAAGGCAGTATCAAACATCTCCAATCGGATAAAAAGTTTCATAATTCAACTTTTTTCATACAATGTGAAGATTTAATATCTCATTTATTAGATTCAAATGCTGTATGGCCACGGAAATGGTTCTTTAATCATTTATTAAGCGAAATACTTTTAGATAGAGTACTTATAGACAAAAACCCAAAAATCTGTGATGAATTTTACGAAGACCTCCGTCATATCAATAAAGAGCAAGTCGAATTATACCTTAAAATGTCTGGAATAAATAATTACCAAAATTTCATTCCTGCACTAGAAAAATTTGTCAATATTGGGTTTATTTATGAATACCAACACAATGAAAAAATATTTTTTGCGTTAGGCAGGGTGTATTCGAGATTGGGCATTCACTATGATTGGACAGAAACTGACAAGAAACTACTCCTTGAAAACATCCCTATCATACTGAATTACATAGATTTAGAACTGAATACTTTAGAAACAGAACTTAAACAATGAATTATCATTTAAAAATTCGATATTTGCGTAACAATATGAGATTAACCCTTATCATTCTGTCTGCACTGATCTACACAGTCGGTGCCGAAGCTCAGAATGCCACCAAGTACAGTAATGAATTCTTGCAAATTGGCGTTGGTGCTCGTTCTCTTGCAATGGGTGGATGCATGACTGCTTCTACTAAAGATGTGTATTCTGGCTATTGGAATCCCGCTGGTTTAGTTGGTATTGAAGACAATGCCCAAGTGTCTATTATGCACGCTTCTTATTTCGCTGGTATTGCTAACTATGATTTTGGAGCTTGGGCAGCAAAATCAGGAGATAACAGTGCAATTGGCATCAGCCTTGTTCGATTTGGTGTTGATGGAATTGCCAATACTTTCGATTTAATTAGAAATGGTGAAATAGACTATACTAGAGTCACTTCATTTAATACAACTGACTTTGCCGCAATTATATCGTATGCAAAGAAAGAAGATATTAGAAGCCTAGGAAGAACTGACCTTTCTTGGGGAGGTAGTATGAAATTAGTAAGTAGAAAAGTAGGGCCTTTCGCTAAAGCATTTGGATTTGGATTTGACTTTGGTGTAAAATTTGAAAACACGAAAAATAATTGGTCTGCTGGCGTTATGATTCGAGACGTAACTTCAACTTTTAATAGCTGGAGATATACCTTCACAGACGCTCAAAAGGATGTATTAGCAGCTACATCTAATGTCATTCCAAAAAATACATTAGAAATTACTTTGCCTCGCATTATTGGTGGATTTGCCAAAAATTGGGAAAAGAATAAATGGAATTTTTTAGCCGAATCAAATATGACCATTACCTTAGATGGCAAAAGAAATACTTTAATTAAAACAAATTTTGCCAGTATAGACTTGGCTTTAGGTGGAGAAATTGGTTATTCTGTTAATGATGATAACCATATTTTTTTCAGAACTGGTTTTAATAACTTCCAACATTATACCAATAAAAATGGAAAAAATGTTGCATCTATTACGCCAAATGTGGGAGTTGGCATTACACTCGGTCGTTTTACTATCGACTATGCCCTTACTAATTTGAGCGCAGTAGCTGGTTCTGGCCCATCTTTATACAGTAATATTTTCTCATTAAAATTAGCCATTAATAGAGATTCTAAGTAATTTTAATTTAGGTATTTGGATTTAGTTATAAAGGTTTGCAAATAGAACTTAATAGCCTAAATTTGCACTCCTCTTTCAAGTGTCCATAATAGAGAAATTAAAAAACAGATGGCAAGTCAATAGTGGCCTGCAAGTGCTAATAATTCTAATTGTATTTGCTTGTACTGGTTATTCAATTGTATTTATAAAACATTTAATTGGCATCAATAATACTACCTCGACTGGCATGAGGGTCCTGTTTTATATAGCTGTTTTGCCAATTTATAATGTCCTGCTTCTTTTATACGGATATATCTTTGGACAGTTTAAATTTTTTTTAAATTTCTAAAAACGTTTTTTTTCTAGAATTCTAAACCTTTTCAAAAAAAAGAAATGACAATAAATAAAAATCAAGTTTTAGAGGCATTAAGCCATGTCGAAGACCCCGACTTGAAAAAAGATTTGGTAACTTTAAACATGATTAGGGACTTAGTAATTGAAGACAATCGAATTGCTTTTTCGGTTTATTTAACTACACCTGCTTGCCCTATGAAAGAAATGCTGGAAAATGCTTGCAGAACAGCTATAGCGCATTTCATATCAGCAGACATTAATGTCGATATAAAAATGACTTCGGATGTAATTATTGGAAAACGCAAATCCGAAGTGATGCCAAATGTAAAAAATATTATTGCTGTAGGTAGTGGAAAAGGAGGCGTGGGAAAATCTACAATTTCGGCTGGAATAGCTGCTTTATTAAGTCAATCTGGAGCTAAAGTTGGTCTTATGGATGCAGATATTTATGGCCCATCAATTCCTATTTTATTTGGAGTTGAAGATGCTATAATTGAGATGGATGTGGTTGATGGGAAAGAACTGATGCGTCCCATAAATGTTGAAGGAATACAACTTTTTTCAATTGGATTTCTTTCAAAACCAAATGAAGCTGTTGTATGGAGAGGTCCAATGGTTTCATCAGCTTTAAAACAATTTATGAATGGTGTTAATTGGGGCGAATTAGATTATCTCATTATCGATTTACCACCAGGTACCGGAGATGTTCAATTAACTCTAGTTCAAAACCTCCCTTTAACTGGCGCTGTAATAGTTAGTACACCTCAAAAAATGGCCGTAGCTGATGCAAGAAGAGCTTGTGCGATGTTTAAAATTGCAGGGGTAGATGTGCCAATTATGGGACTTGTTGAAAATATGTCGTATTTTACACCTCCTGATGCACCTGAAAAAAAATATGAAATATTCGGTTCTGGCGGTGTAGATTTGCTTTCGACAGAATTCGAAGTGCCTGTAATTGGAAGATTACCTATTCAAATGTCAATTGTGGCAGATTCAGATCAAGGTAAGATTCTGAATAGTGGAAATATTCGTATTTTTGCAGAAATAGCCGGCAAGTTGGTACAACAAATTGCTATTGAAAGTATTAAATGACCATGTCAGAATATAAAGAAAAAATAGAAGAAGCTTTAAACTCAGTTAGACCATTCCTTAAAATGGATGGTGGTGATGTAGAATTTGTCGAAATGAATGCTGACAACGAAGTCATTTTAAAATTGCTTGGCTCATGCAGTGGCTGTTCTATGAGTCATATGACCATGAAAGCAGGTATTGAAGAAGCTATTAAAAAAGTGCTTCCTAACGTAAAATCAGTTATTGCAATTAACGATTAATTTTATTTAGTAGTAAAGCAGTTATTGCACCTTGCCTCATAATGCTGCGCTTGTCCTATTAAAATGAGGACTTTATTCTCCGTCTTTCTATAAGTATATTCTGCTTCTCCACCACAAATTTCACATTTGGCTTTTAAGTGATGTTTAACTTCTGCCATTTCTATCAATGACGGCATTAAGCCAAATGGTCTAGCTAAATAATCTTTATCAAGACCAGAAGCTACAACATCTATTCCTTTGCTCAGCTGTCGTTTGATCTCACTAAGAAAAACTTTATTGAAAAATTGTGCTTCGTCGATAGCTATTAATTTTATATAAGGCGTTATGTGCTCACTTAAATCAAAATCCAAATCATAAATTAAACAATTATGCGACTTACCATCATGGGTCGTAATTGTAGAATTACCAGATCTAATATCAACAGACGGCTTTATGACCAAAATTTCATTAGGTCGATAATTAT